>NZ_JAACYS010000080.1 GCF_009996845.1 Pallidibacillus pasinlerensis
TTATATTATATTGTTTTAAAATCGATTCTAGTTTTAATGCCTTTGAAATATCCCCTTTTAATTTCAATTTTCCTGTCATAAAGGCAACGGTTCCGCTCAATTTTCCAGTTAAGAACTGCTGAAAGCTTTTAAACGACATTTTTAAAATACAATCCGCAACTTCTCCATCCCCTTGGACAACTTTTGCTTGGCCATCTTTCAGTTGAAGTTGGAACGTATCTTCCTCATCTCCGGAAATATGAAACTCGTAAACTGCTTCTAGATCTTTAATTGGTTCTGAATTACGGTTCAATTCTTCTTCGATAAAACTTTTAATTTCCACAAGTGACGCGTTTGCTAACTTTTCACTCATACAAACATCCCCTTTTTAAATTTTTGACCAAAAAATTCCTAACTAGTATAAATTTTATTAGTGAATGAGAATTCATTCATTTTCCGATTAAAAAAATTTGAAGTTCTCTAAACTTCATTAAAATTTTACCATGAAATATAGATTTTTTAAATAACGAACTACAATAATATTCTTTAAATTCTAATAATCTAAAATGTAATCCACCGCTTCTTTTAAAAGGTTTGTAAAATCTGCTGGGAAAAAGTGAACTAAACCTTCTTTAACAATAAATTTGCATGGCAAGTTATATTTTTCAAATAGCTGGGTAAGTTCTACCGTTTTTTCATAGAAATAATCCGCGTCACCGGTAATAATGCAACCTTTTATACCACTAACAGGATTTTCTTTTAATTGTTTTTCAAATTGAGACAAATCTTGAATAGCAGGAATTACAGCAATAAAGCCTATTACAATATCCGTAAACTTGTGACGATTGGGGAAACCCAAAATAATACTCCTTTAATGTATTAGTGTCTAACCAATACGGTGCAAAATCGTCAACATTAGAACCTCGCCATTGTAAGGAAAATATTCCGGTATTTGTTATATAATTCCCGTATGTAAATAATTGAGGTTTAGCTTCTGGATTTTTCTTCTCTAACATCTGCTCACACTTTTGCACAATCGTTTGAAAGGCTTCAAGCTTATGTAAAATTTTTAAATCCGAGTCTCCTGTTAATGTTTGTCGATTCCACTAAATTCCTTTCTCTAAACCTTTTTCAATACTTGGATTGCCTTCTCCAATTTGTTTTCAACGGAATAAGCACAGGCACGCCAAAAAAGTGTTTTTTCTAATCGTTCAGGAAATTCCGATTGCGCTTTATTATATAAATATAGTAATATTTGATAAGTTATTCCACTTTTCACGAATACTTTTACATCCCCCTTTATAACACTATAGTAAAATAATAAATGAGGTTTCTTTTTTTATGTCTTCAAATAATAGACAAAATGTTTGGGAAACTGTTCCACAAAAAGGATTTTTTGGCATCCAAAAGGCCTGTTTACGTTATTCTTTACAGAGTTTTGGGAACGGTTCTCTTATTATGGTATGAGGGCTATCCTTATCTTTTATATGTATTATGAAGTGACTAAGGGCGGACTAGGCTTTGATAAAGCAACTGCACTTTCAATCATGTCGATTTATGGATCGTTAGTATATACGTCAGCCTCGTTCCAATCATTAAACCCATTATTTATCATTGCTCTAGCTCCAGTCTCTGCTTGGTTATGGGTGAAATTAGGAAATAGCGACCCATCGATTCCGAAGAAATTCTCATTCGGTATTTTATTTGCAGGTTTATCTTTCTTAGTTATTTTAATTCCAGGATATTTCGCTGGGGAAAATACATTAGTTAGACTGATTTGGCTAGTGTTAAGCTACTTGATTGTAGTATTAGGTGAACTTTGCTTATCACCAGTAGGTTTATCTGCGACAACTAAGTTAGCACCAAAGGCATTCTCAGCACAAACAATGAGTTTATGGTACTTATCAAACTCAGCAGCGCAAGCAATCAATGCACAAATCGTAAAATTCTATTCACCAGAAACTGAAACTATTTATTTCAGTACAATTGGTGCGGTAGCCATTGTTTTAGCAATTTTACTCTTCGTCATTTCACCTAAAATTGAAAAATTCATGGCGGACATTAAGTAAAGAAAATGGACTCCCTTTGAGGGGAAGTCCATTTTTTATTTGTTTTTTATTTATAAATGCATTTCGCACAAACTTTGGGAAATTCGCACGAAAAATGGAAATATCGCACAACTTTTTATCGAGTTCGCACAAGATTTACGAATCCCGCACGCTTTCCGATGCTTTTCGCACAATCCCGTTCAAAATTCGCACAAAACCCTATTCCAACACAAGTTTGTTTTTCAAAAAAAAAACCATTTTTCCCTCTTTATTCATGCAAAAAAGCTACACAAACCGGGTAAGGAACTTTAATATCCTTATCTATCACAGTTAAACGGCCCGTTTCTGTATCCCGTTTATAAAGAACTAAGTTTCCGCTTTCTTGATTTGAACCAACTACATATTCTTCTGTTGGATCAAATTGGAAATCACGTGGCCAGTTCCCTTCTGAGGCAGTATACTCAAGGTAAGTTAACGTACCGTCTGCCTCAACTTTAAAGCTTGCAATACTATTATGACCACGATTACTTACGTAAACGAAGCGACCATCTTTCGTTACACGAATTGCAGCACCTTGGCTATTTTCTGTGAAGTCTTCTGGAATTGTCGGGATGTATTGCAATTCTTTAAAACTACCGTCCTCTTGATTAAACTCTAATACAATCACTTCATTACTTAACTCTGTCATGCAGTAAGCCATTTTTCCATTTGGATGGAAGGCAAGATGTCTCGGACCTGAGCCTGGACGAACAGACAATTTATGTCCTTCTTTTAACTCACCACTAGAAACATCAAAGGTAATAATTTGATCAATTCCTAAATCAACAACAGCGACAAACTTCTCATTCGGTGTAAACTGAGCATAGTGAGTATGTGGTTTTTCTTGACGATCTTTATTCGGACCACTACCTGTAAATTCAGCAACTGATTTCCGTGGGTTTAGCGAACCATCATTATTCGTTTCAAATAATTCGACAGAACCACGATGGTAATAAGCCGCAAGAACTTGTGAATTGTCATGATTAACTCCGACATAACATGGTGAAGAACCTTCTGTCATTTGGCGATTCAACTCTTGTAACTTATTCGTTTCTAGGTCAATAGCGTAAGCAACAAGCCCTCCTTGATCATTGTTCGCTCCTACAGCATATAAATAGCGATTATCTTCACTAACTGTTACATAGGTAGGATTGTTCACTTCAGCTACTAATTCGATGTCCGTAATCTGCTCGCTTTCTTGATCAAAAACAAAAGAATAAATTCCTTTACTGTCACCTTTCGTATATGTACCAATAAATCCTCGAAATTTATTTTTACTCATGTAAATTCCCCTTTCTATGCAATTACATCTATTGTAACCGATTATATCATGGAAAAGAATACTAATATACTACAGCAAAAAGTTACACCTTAACGATAAAGTTAAGGTGCGACATAATATCATTGCTTTACTTCTTCTTGGTGTTCTTTTTCCGCTTCAACTACATCCTGTGTGAATTCTTGAAGTGTTTGCTTTTCAGTTCCATTAAATAAGCGAGTAATATGAGACGCAGTCTGCTTAACACCCTTCTCGATCTTTTCTGCAAGTACTCCAGCCCGTTCAAAAATAATCGAGCGTAAATGATCCAATTGACGGATAATTTTATCAGTATATGCTTCTTGGTTTTCTAACCGATTAATAATACCGGATTGGAAATCCCTTTGTTCATCCATTTTTGTCGTCATTGTCTGCTGATTTTTTTGAACTGCTTGAATTAACTCTACCAATTGTTGTTGAGTCTTTTCAATGATTTGCAGTTGTTCCTTAAAAACATTCCCTAACTCTGTAATGTCCGCCATTTTCCTTTGAATCTCTTCCTGTTTGACACCATCATGTTCTAAGGCTTTTAATTGTTCTGTTTGCTGGTCAATTATTTTTGTAAAATAAGCTTGAATCGTATCACGTAAATACGTTTGCTCGGATTCGATTTTTTCAAAAAAACTAGCTACTTTTTCATTTGTTTCATCTTGACGCTTAACTAAGTTGTTCATCCCACCGACTACGTCTTGTCTTGATTCAGTTTGTTCTTCCTTTACCGATTGTAGGGCTGCTTGAATATATTGATTTGAACTAGCTTGTCGCAACTGATTATTTTTTACTGAACGAATATTTGAATTTAGTTGCTTCAACTCGTTTGATTGAGTTTTTTCGTGTTGTTGAAAAGCATTATTTATTGCCTCTATTGATTCGGAGATCGTTTCGTACGTCTTTTTTTGCTCTGTTAAAAGTCTCTCTAAAAAATCAATCCGGTAAACGACTTGGTTTTGTTCTGGAATTCGCTTTTGACTTTGAAAAACAGTCGGATGTTTCCTTTTATTTAAATAAAGTCCCATAGGCATATCCCCTTCAACTCATAAAACATTACTGATATTAGGTTATGCACAAAATGGGATCATTGGACGTATGGAGGAAGCCCAAAAAACATTGGGCGTTTACATTAATTGCTAATTGGCATGAACTCTTAATCCATGATGAGTGGTTTCGATGACATTTTTAACTTGTCCTGCATGCTTTTAGTCTTCGAGAACCGCTCTCGGTGACATTTCTAGCTTCTCATGCTTGCATTTTGTCAACGAGAACCGCTCTCGATGACATTTCTAGCTTCTCATGCTTGCATTTTGTCAATAAGAACCAAGCTCGATGACATTCTTAACTTGTCCTGCACGCGTTTTGTCTTCGAGAACCAATCTCGGTGACATTTCTTCCTTTACCAGTCTGCATTTTGTCAACGAGAATCAATCTCGATGACATTCTTAACTTGTCCTGCACACTTTTTGTCTTCGAGAACCAATCTCGGTGACATTTCTAGCTTCTCATGCTTGCATTTTGTCAACGAGAATCAATCTCGATGACATTCTTAACTTGTCCTGCACGCGTTTTGTCTTCGAGAACCAATCTCGGTGACATTTCTAGCTTCTCATGCCCGCTTTTTGTCTTCGAGAACCGCTCTCGAAGACATTTCTACCTTCTACTGCCTGCTTTTTGTCCACGAGATACACTCTCGAAGACATTTCTAACTTCTCCGGTCCTCGTTTTGTCCACGAGAAACGCTCTCGAAGACATTTCTACCTTCTACTGCCCTCGTTTTGTCCACGAGAAACGCTCTCGAGGACATTTCTACCTTCTCCTGCCCTCGTTTTGTCCACGAGAAACGCTCTCGAGGACATTTCTACCTTCTACTGCCCTCGTTTTGTCCACGAGAAACGCTCTCGAAGACATTTCTAACTTGTACTTTCCTCTTCCTCAATGACAATTCATTAAATTACGACAAGTGATTTGTCCTCGAACCACTTTCCACTCACCGTCTACTCCAATCCGCACCTTCATCTAAATGGACAAATGGAATATCACTATCTACTTCACCATATATTTTTTCAAGTTCAACATCTTCTCCAGCAAGCCATTTAGCAAAATCAATCTCCGTCGGTTCTTGGTCTCCCCCTAGAGCAAACCACGCTTTCAATTCTTTCGGAAAATAGGCGGACGTGTGAATCGTTCCGGCCCACGAACCATATAAATCAGAAAAGACACCTTTATCCGTATCGTTCAATAAACGGAAAGCTTCCTTCCCATCTAAGTTACCAACCTTTTGTTGTTCCTTCTCAATCACTTCTAATCGTCGTTTCGAATCTTCTAAATTAAAGCGATTTTCTTCTTTCATAATTTCAAAATGGTTTGTACAAGCTTGAGACTTTCTGACAATAACCTTTCTCGGTGAAGTTTCGATCATATACGTTTCACCAGAACGATCGTGAACAATATATGTAAAGGAATGGCGATGTGGAATTTCTTTCAACAAAGAAATGGCATCATCAACATTTGCACATGTTTCTAAAATTAATCTGCCAATCATATTACAAACAAAGCCGTCTCCTGGTTTTTTTCGATTCATAAAGTTATAACCCATAGCTAAACCTTTTTCATTTAAACCATCCATCCGACCGGTAATTCTTTGACTCGGTCCAATAATTGCATTCCCATCATCCGTCGGTTGAAAAATTGTAAATCGTCCATCATATGTTTTTGGATGATAATCATAGTTTCGGATCATATAGTTATCACCAGTTACAATCGAACACCCTGATTGAAAGTAATTCACCCGATAACCACCAAACTCGCGTAGCACCCGCTCCATCGGCCACTCCAAAGCATCTTTTAAACCTAAAATTTCCTCCCATATTTGTGGCGCAAATTGGGTAATTGCAGCCTTAACCTCTTGCTCAGGTACCGTAAATCGTGGTTTTCTCACTTTCCATTGTTGCTCACGGTTTTTAACTGTAAGTGAATCTTTTAGTAAAGTTCCTTGTAAATAACCAAAATCATAATGGGTACCCCGAAACTGGATAACATCGCTATAAATTTTTCTCATTTGTCTACTCCTTGTCAAAATTCATCTACGTAATCTCTACTTCATTTTACAATACTTCACATTAATAAAAAACGCTTGGCCTTATTAAAAGCCAAGCACAAAAAATATACAATGGGGGTAATCTTTTGACAACAGAACAAATGAATAACTAAAACAAATTATTTTAATTCAGCTAAAACTTCTTCAATTTTCATTAATTCAGATTGTAAACCGCCACCTGCTAAGTACCATAGTGGACCATCTAAGTAAACGATGCGATCATTTTTATAAGCAGTTGTTTTTTGAATAATTTCATTTTCCATATCTTTTTCAATGTTTGATTGGCCTCCAATAGCAGCTGTACGGTCAATTACAAACAATACTTCTGGATCAAATTCTAAAATTGCTTCGAAGCCAAAGTTAGAACCGTGAGAAGATGCTTCAATATCTTCAGTAACTGGTACGAAACCGTAAACATCATATACATAACCAAAACGAGAGTTTGTCGCAAATCCGGATAATTTTCCTTCATTGTACATTGTAACTAGTGAAGTTTCAAAGTTTCCAGCTAATGCTTTAATTTCTTCTAAAGCTGTGTCAAATTTTGCTAAATATTCATCCGCTTCTTCTTGCTTATCAAAGATTTGTGCTGCAATGTCTACAGATTTTAAAAATGTGTTCCAATAATCATCTTGTGTTGCACCTATAAATAGAACATTCGGTGTAATTTCTTTTAATTGGTCATAGAAAATTGCTTGACGACCTGAAATGAAAATGACATCTGGCTCTAAAGCAGCAATATCTTCAAGTAATGGCTCTTTTAAAGTACCAACACTTGTATATTCATCAGAACTATATTTTTCAAGATGAGCTGGTAATGTAGAATCTTTAGGTAAACCAACAATTCCTTCAACGCCTAGTGCATCTAGTGTATCAAGGAAACCGTAGTCAAATACTACGATACGCTCAGGCATTTTCTCTAAAGTTACATCATCATATTGTACTTTTAGACCTGAATCTCTATCTTCTGTAGATGCGATTGTAGGTGAAACTGTCATTGGAAATGCACCTTTGCTTTCTGTAGATCCTGTGTTGTTATTATTTTCTGAGGAAGATTTATCCTCTGAACCGCATGCTGCTAGTAAAAGAAGCATGGCTAACATAATGATTGCAAATTTAAACTTTCTCATATGTAGTTCTCTCCTTTTGTTTTCTTTATGATAATGATAATCATTATCAATTACTATTATAGGATTATCATTTAGAAGCGTCAATATGTTTTTTACTAATTTTTAACATGATTATCAAACCCACTAGAAATAGCTTACTTTTATATTTTTTCTGAATAATAGCTCTCAAAAAATGCCTAGAGAAAATAATTCCAAAAATTATCACTCTAGGCTAGTTGAATTCTTTTTTTAGTTTGCGTGTGTATGGGAATTAAAATACACACAAATTCGACAACCATTTTGCTCGTGAATTGGGATATCCATATCATAAATTTCCCGTAACGCTTTTGAATTAATTATTTCATGGGTAGGACCATCTTTTACTAGCTTCCCGTTTTTCAATGCAACAATCCGATCTGAATAAACCGAGGCAAAGTTAATATCATGGAGTACGATGACCACGGTCTTCCCTAATTCATCGACAAGCTTCCGTAAAATTTTCATAATTTGTACAGAATGCTTCATGTCTAAGTTATTTAATGGTTCGTCTAGCAAAATATAATCGGTATCTTGCGCAATAACCATTGCAATAAAGGCCCGCTGTCTTTGACCTCCAGATAATTCATCTAAAAATTGATCTTGGATATCCGTTAAGTTCATATATTCAAGGGCTTGATCAACGAATTTTTCATCCTCATCCGTTAAACGTCCCTTTGAATACGGATATCGTCCAAAGGAAACAAGTTCGCGGACGGTTAGGCGAACATTTAGGTAGTTTGACTGCTTTAAAATTGAAACTCGTTTAGCAAAACGATCTGACTTCCATTTTTTCACACTCGTTTGATCGAGTAAAACATCACCTGTATCGGCATCTAAAAGGCGACTAACCATCGATAACAGTGTTGATTTACCAGCACCATTCGGTCCAATAAAAGAAGTAATCGTACGTGGTTGAATTTTTGCTGTAACATTATCAACAACTGTTTTCTTACCAAACCGCTTTGTTAACCCCTTAATTTCAATCATCCTGCAGCCCTACTTTCTTTTAGTAATAAATAAATGAAGTAAATCCCACCAACAAAGTTAACGATTACACTTAACGTCGTTCGTAATTCAAATACATGTTCAAGAAGAAACTGTCCACCGACTAAAGCAATTACACTAATTAAACTTGCTCCCAAAATTAAAATTATATGTTTATAAGTGGCGAATAATTGATAAGCGAGATTTGCTACAATTAAACCTAAAAATGTAATCGGCCCAACTAACGCTGTTGCTGTAGCAATTAAAACCGAAGATAAAATTAGAATATTCATCATCATTCGGTCATAATTGACCCCTAAGTTAATCGCATTTTCACGCCCTAGATTCATTACATCTAGTTTGTGCATAATCCGGAATCCGTAAATAAATGCGATAAGTAAAATAATAGCAGCAAATAATAATAAATCGCCATTTACTTTACTAAAGTTTGCGAATAATAAGTTTTGTAAACTTAAGTACTCAACAGGATCAATTAACACTTGTAAGAACGTAACAAAGTTTCCTAATAATGTACCTAAAATCATCCCTATTAATAAGAGTAAGAAAATTGGATATTTATCCGCTCTAAAAAGGAATCGATAAAGTAATAAGGCAAATAAGACCATCGCGATAATTGCTACACTAAAGTTTAAATATTTATTTACAACCCAAACTGAAGTTGCTCCAGCAAAAAAGAATATTAACGTTTGCACAACTTCATACATTGAATCAAGTCCCATAACAGACGGCGTTAAAATACGGTTTTGCGTAATCGTTTGGAATACAACCGTTGAATAGGCTATGGCAATACCTGTTACTACCATGGCACCTACCTTAATCATCCGTCGAGGGAAAGCATAGTCAAATCCGCCTTTTATGTCGTAAAATCCATAAAGTAATATGAAAATAATAGCAATAACGGCTAGGATGATTAGTTTCGTACTATTATTTCGCATATGCTCTCCCCCTAAATAACAGAATTAAGAAGATCGCACTGCCAATGACTGCCACCGTCACGTTTACCGGTATCTCATATGGGTGGACAACAACCCGACCAATAATGTCACAGATTAATAGAAATACAACGCCAAGGGCCATCGTATGGGGAATTGTCTTACGTAAGTTATCCCCCATGTAAAGAGATACAATATTTGGTACGATTAATCCTAAAAATGGAATCACACCGACGGTAAGAACGACAGTCGTTGTTATGACGGCTACAATTGTTAAGCCAAGATTTAGTACGAATCGATAACTTAAGCCTAAATTTTTTGCAAAATCTTCACCCATCCCAGCCACTGTAAATTTATTTGCATAAAGGTAAGCTAATAAGATTGCAGGTACCGCTACATATAAAAGCTCATAACGCCCTGCAATAACGAGTGTAAAGCTACCCATTAACCAAGAACTAATATTTTGGAGAAGATCTGCTTCGTAACCGAAGAAAACGGTAATTGAGCTTAAAATATTTCCATACATAATTCCAATTAATGGTACAAAAATTGCGTCTTTAAATTTAATTCTGTCTAAAATTTGCATAAATATGATTGTTCCTAATAAGGCAAAAGCAAAACTAAAGATTACTTGCTGGATAAATGTGGCATTTGTAAAGCAAATCATCGAAATCAAAATACCCAACCGAGCTGCATCTAATGTTCCAGCTGTCGTTGGTGAGACGAATTTATTTCGACTTAAACTTTGCATAATTAATCCAGCGATACTCATCCCTGCTCCAGCTAAAATAATCGCCATTAACCGAGGGACACGGCTTATTAAGAAAATCTGTGTTTCATCAGACTCCCAATCTAGTAGATCAGTTGGTTTAATGTCAATTGCCCCGATAAATAACGAAATAATTGACAGGACAATCCCAGCTAGCATTAGTATCCATAGTCTCATTTGTGTTTATCCCCATAGTTCGAATATTCTCAATTAAGTATTGATAATGATTATCATTATAAGTTCACTCTCATTATAGTAAAAAACATTAAGAATAGCAACTATTGTGTTGAAATCGGTAACAATTAGGAGCAAAAATAGTATATTTACCTACTTTTTTATAAAAATTTAGTTTTGAAATAAAGTTTTATAAACTATTTATTTAGCAAGCTAGTAGATGCATTCTGGCACAGAGATTTTATTGGGGAAACCTGACAGTATTATATTTTATAAAACTTTACGAGTTATTAAAAACAGAAAAGTGCTGAATCTTTCAGACTCAGCACTTTCTTATAATATAATTAAATAATCGAAAACTGTTCATTTTTCAAATCAGTAATAAACATATGTCCAGGCGAATGAGTAATCATAATTTCAGGTTTAACATGCATTGCAACTGCTTGTGGTGTTACTCCACAGGCCCAGAAAACAGGTATTTCTCCTTTTTTAATAGTAACAGCGTCACCAAAATTAGGTTGATTAATATCTTTAATACCGATTGTTTCTGGATTACCAATATGTACAGGTGCACCGTGAACTGATGGAAAACGACTTGTCACTTGTACGGCTCGAATCGCATCCCTCTCTGACATTGGCCGCATACTCACAACCATCGGTCCCTCGAAAATTCCAGCCTTCTCACATTGGATGTTTGTTATATACATCGGCACATTGCAACCTTCTTCTTGATGTCTTATCGGAATGCCATTATCTAGCAACGCCTGTTCAAAAGTAAAACTACATCCAATCAAAAACCCTGCCATATTTTCATCCCACACGTCTATTACATCTGCTCGTTCCTCAACAAATTTTCCATGTTTATAAATTCGATATTTTGGAATGTCTGTTTTTACGTTTGCATTAGGAGCTGCTATTTTGGGTGCATGCTCCCCAGGCTCAACCACATCAATTATCGGACATGCCTGTGGGTTTCGATGACAAAATAACAAAAAATCAAAGGCATATTCTTTTGGCAATACAGCCAAGTTTGCCTGGATGTAACCATTTGCCATTCCTGATGTAGGATTCCTCCACTTTTCTTCCCGTATTAATTGTCGAGCTTCCTCAGGGCTTAATAATGCTGGATTCGTCAAAGGATTCTCCCCCTTTATTTGCTTATGAACAACATTATGTGCAAATTTGATTCTATTAATATGCTATTACTTAAACAATTGTGGAATTCCATTTATTAATGTGTTTCCCCCCATAATTGCCATTGCGATAACAATGATAACACCAAAAATTGTTAGCCATAATGGGTGCTTATAGTCCCCAACTATTTTTTTACGATGTGCTGCAACTAGCATAACTCCTAGAGAGATTGGCAAAATTAGACCGTTTAATGAACCAACTAATACAAGAATTTTAGCTGGTTGACCAATAGAAACAAATACAAGTGTTGAAACAACAATAAAAGCGACAATAACCCAATTATAGTTATCACTTATCTTTTTGCTAAAAGTCCGAATAAATGATACGGATGTATAAGCACAACCAACAATAGAAGTTACTGCCGCAGCCCACATGATAACACCGAAAATTTTGTATCCTACGTTACCTGCAGCAAGTTGGAATACAGAAGCAGCAGGGTTTGAAGCATCAAGAGCAAGACCTTGAGCAACGACACCTAATGTAGCTAAAAATAGAACAAAACGCATAATTGCGGTAACACCGATTCCAGTAACAGCACTTTTCCTAACTGTAGAAATATTTTCTTTACCTTTAATACCTGCATCAATTAATCTATGTCCTCCGGCAAAGGTAATATACCCTCCTACAGTACCACCAACCAGAGTTACAATAGCCATAAAACTAATTTCCTCTGGTACAAAAGTTCTAACTACAGCTTCGCCATAAGGTGGTTGCGCTGTAAACATAACGTAAAGCGTTAGAGCAATCATAACGAAACCCGCAATAAGAACGAAACGATCCATTACTTTTCCTGCTTCTTTAATCACGAAAATCCCTATTGCGATCAGAGCACTCAATGCTGCTCCAAGTTCAGGTGAAATACCGAAAATAACATTTAACCCTAGACCGGCACCGCCTACGTTACCTATATTAAATGCTAATCCACCCATTACAATTAGTAGTGAAAGAAAATAACCTAGTCCTGGTAACACATCGTTGGCAATATCTTGAGCACGTTTTTCTGAAACCGCAATAATTTGCCAGACGTTCATCTGTACACCAATATCTATAATAATGGAAATTAAAATTGCAAATCCAAAGCTTGCCAATAGCTGTTCAGTAAAGGTTGTAGTTTGTGTCATAAATCCTGGTCCGATAGACGAAGTCGCCATTAAAAAAGCTGCACCAAGTAACACACTTCGTGATGCAGTATTTTTTACTATACTTTTCTTATCTTTATTATTTACCATAACATCCTCCTATTCCTAATATTCCGTTTTTTAGAGAAAAACTATTAATAAATCAGGCAATTGGTTATTTTACCAATCGTCATCCCCCTTAACAATATTAGTAGAATTAGTAGATAGATTAATAGATTGAACTATGAATAATTTTAGACTCTACTTTAAAAAGTCACTAATTTTCGCAACTTTAATACCAGCTTCTTTTAATGCTTTAGTAATATATTTAGCAAAATCAAGTGCATTTTCACCGTCACCATGAATGCATATTGTATCCGCTTGGATGTTGATGTCTACCCCTTGTAATGAACGTACTTTTCCTTCTTTAACCATGCGAATTACTTGTTGTACGGCTACTTCATGATCCGTTATTAATGCATTTTCCTCTCTTCTTGATGTAAGTGAACCGTCTTGTTGATAAGTACGGTCAGAAAACACTTCATTTGCTGTACGTAAACCGATTTTTTTGCCTGCTTTCACAAGTTCCCCACCTGCTAACCCAAACAAAATTAACTCTGGGTCTACCTTATAAACTGCTTCCGCAATTGCTTCAGCTAGTTGTGAATCTTTTGCTGCCATGTTAAATAGAGCACCATGTGGTTTGACGTGTTGTATTTTTCCACCTTCAGATTTTACAAAAGCATAAAGTGCACCAATCTGGTATACCACAATATCATAAGCTTCTTCAGGAGAAAGATTAATTTCTCTTCTACCAAATCCAACTAAATCTTGTACTCCAGGATGAACACCGATACCAACATTTTTTTCCAGCGCCATCCTTACAGTCCGCTTCATTATCGATGGATCTCCAGCATGAAATCCACAGGCGATATTAGCACTTGTTACATAGTCTAAAACCTCTTCATCTCGGCCTATTTTATAAGAACCAAAGCTTTCTCCCATGTCACAATTAATATCAACTGTATACATATTTCTCTCCCCCTATATGAATT
>NZ_JAACYS010000081.1 GCF_009996845.1 Pallidibacillus pasinlerensis
TTAAAACGCTTTGTCTTGTTCAGTTTTCAAGGTTCAAAATCATTTGTTTTTAACGACTCATTTATACTATCATGAATCTAATAACGCGTCAACTGTTTTTTTGAAAATCTTTTTTTAAGTTCTCGTAACAACTGACGAATATTATATTAACAAAAATAAACACCAATTTCAATTGGTATTTTTTTACATTTAATATATTTTATATTATCCATACTTGAACAACCGTTAAAGCTGCTAAACCTGGAATACCTAAAAAGCCCGAAATAGCTGCTGTTATGAAGTTAATTGGAATATGAATACCAAAATTACTTCCTAAAGCATTTAAGAAAAATAAAAGAAAGGCACCTATCAATATTTTAATTATCCCTTGTCCAACAAGTTTTAATGATTTTAATGTCGAACCGAAAACTAATAATAAGAAGATTGTTACTAAAATAATCCCAACTACCCAAATTGGCTCCACTGTTTAACCTCCTTACAGAAGAAATTTGTATGCTTGTACATTCCATATATATGCAAATTCAATAAAAAAAGACCAATGTATTTGCATTTACTAATTTAGTATTGCAATCAATGGTCTTTGTTAAAATTTATTTATTTTTTATATCTAATTTAATGTTTCTCACTTTAGCTTCTTTAAATAAATAATAATACTTTAGCTTTGAGATTTTCACCTTATATTCTAAATCTTCGTTTATGTCGAAACTTTTCTCCCAAATATTTTTTTGATTAAGCCATTTTGAACGCATCTCATCAATTTGGGATAATAACTTTTGATCGTACTCTTTTTTTAACTTTCCCTTTTTTTTGAAGAGCACTCATTACTCCCCCTTACAGGCCCCAATCCCAAATATATTTTTCCTTAAATAGCGGTTAATATTAAATTTCCCTTCTACCTTCCAAAGCTTTTGACAATGTTACTTCGTCGGCATATTCTAAGTCGCCGCCAACCGGTAATCCATGAGCTATTCTTGTTACTTTAATACCAGAAGGTTTTACTAGCCTAGAAATATACATTGCCGTTGCTTCCCCTTCGATATTTGGGTTTGTCGCCAAAATAAGCTCTTGGACAGTTTCATCCTGTAGTCTTTTTAATAATGAAGGAATATTAATGTCTTCTGGACCAATCCCTTCCATCGGCGAGATGGAACCATGTAATACATGATATAATCCTTGATATTCTTTCATTTTCTCCATTGCAATAACATCTTTCGGATCTTGAACAACACATATAATGGATTGATCACGACTTTTATCGCCACAAATATAACAAGGATCGCGGTCTGTTATATGTCCACAATCAGAGCAATATGTTAAATCTCTTTTTGCATTAACAAGGGCTTTAGCAAATTCTAAAACCGTATCTTCCTTCATATTTATTACATGAAAGGCTAATCGGGTAGCTGTTTTCGGGCCAATTCCGGGTAATTTCATGAAGCTATCAATTAACTTACTTATCGGTTCCGGATAATACATTCACATGGTGCCTCCTATTAAAATAGACCAGGGATGTTCATACCTTTCGTAAATTGTCCCATCGTTTTATTTACGATTTCATCAACTTTTGAAAGTGCATCATTTGTTGCAACAAGAATTAAATCTTGAAGTGTTTCTACATCTTCTGGATCAACAATATCTTCATCTAATCTTACTTCTAATACTTCTTTATGACCGGATACAACAACTGTAACTGCTCCGCCACCTGCTGTTCCTTCAATTCTTTCTTCACCTAATTTTTCTTGAGCTTCAGCCATTTTCTTTTGCATTTTTTGCATTTGTTTCATCATATTTTGCATATTTCCCATTCCACGCATTTTCATTACCTCCAAATATTAGTCTCTTATTTCAATTAAGTCTTCACCAAAAAGTTTCTTTGCCTCTTCAATTAAAGGATCGCCTTCTGTTTTGCTTTGATTCTTTTCTTTTAATAAATCACGATGTTGACTCAAAAACGATTCTCTTAATTCTTGCCACTGCTCCTCAGGAACCCCAATAAGTTCCATTTGATGTCCTGATGTTTGATACAATAGGCTATTCATTATATTCACAAACTCGTGATTATTCATTGCCATTTGACAATGTATTTCATATTTAAAACTTACAACACAACCTAGTTCAGATGCGGCTACCGGTTCTGCATCATTCAATAAGGCAGCATGGGACCTTTTGAGTTTTTCTAAAATAGAACCCCAATTTCCCTTAATTAATTGTAAATTTTGCTTTGTAGCCTTGGCAAGTACATTTTCAATCTTCCCTACTGGTGCACGGAAACCCTTCTTACTTGGTCGAGCTTTTTTCGCAGGGGCAGCCTCTTCTTGCTGTGTTGGAGCTTGAATTCCATTTACCTTTAGTTGCTGTAATTGTTCCTCTAAAAATGTTATTTTTTGCTCGAGCTGCAGTACTTTTTCATCTGATACAGTATGTTGGGTAGAAAAATTATTTTGACATAATTGTACAAAACAAACTTCTAACAGAATTCTCGGATGATTAGTCCACTTCATTTCTTGTTGTACTTTATTGAATCGATCAATAATTTCATAGACAAAGTCTATATCGTATTGCTCACAAATTTGTTCAAACTCTGAATCCACAATAACACGCTCTAAATAGTCTTGCATCGTAGGTGAGTTTTTATATAAAAGCAAATCACGATAGTATTGTATGAAATCCTCTACAATTCTGACCGGATCTTTTCCTTCTGCTAACAGACTATGCAATAACTCTAAAGCAGATTGAGGATTTTTTTCTAAAATAGCTTTAGCAATATCATTAAGGATACTTTGTGATACAGAACCTGTGATTACTAAAGCATCATTTACCGTAATCCCCTCTTGACCAAATGAGATCGTTTGATCTAAAAGACTTAATGCATCTCGCATTCCACCCTCAGACGCCCTGGCAATCATTTGTAATGCTTCTTCTTCATATTCATAACCATAGTCATCAATGATGTATCTCATTCGTTCAGCAATTGCTTGATGTGGGATACGTTTGAAGTCAAATCGTTGACATCGCGAAATGATAGTCAGTGGAATTTTATGAGGCTCTGTTGTAGCCAAAATAAAAATAACATGTTTTGGTGGTTCTTCTAATGTTTTTAATAAAGCATTAAAAGCGCCAATCGATAACATATGAACCTCGTCAATGATATAAACCTTATATGTAGAAACACTTGGGGCATACTTCACTTTATCCCGTATATCACGTATTTCTTCAACACCATTATTAGATGCAGCATCTATTTCAATAACGTCGGGATTTGATCCATCCGTTATACCTTTACATATATCACAATCATTACAAGGTTCTGCTGAATCTCCTCGATTTCGACAGTTAACTGCTTTTGCTAATATTTTTGCTGCACTCGTTTTCCCCGTCCCTCGCGGACCAGTAAATAAGTAAGCATGCGTAATCTTTTGTTGTAAGAGGGCATTTTGTAATGTTTTTGTTACATGTTTTTGTCCGACCACATCCTCAAAGACTTGCGGTCGCCATACGCGGTATAATGCTTGGTAACTCATTTTTACCCTCCTAAAGAACCGAATTTCAATTGAAACACCTTCATCTTATTATACCGTATATTTTATATTATTTACTATAAAAAAACATCCTTTCAAAAAAGGATGTTTGACACTCAGATTATGTATTTGTATTAAACTGCCGTGCACCTGTCTTCGACTGCTAACCATAGGCGTTGCTTACGCAGTTAGCTCGACCCAGGCTCCCCTGCAACACATGAGAGGTTCCACTTAATGCTGCTTCCTTCCGGACCTGACATGGTTCGTGGATTCTCATTGCGCAGGACCCAGGTGTCAACACCACTTACGTAAGACAGGCCCTACAGTTAAACAGCCTCGGACAGGGATTCAGTCCCGCTAGAGCGGATTGCGGGTTACAGGGCACCGCTACCTCCCCACCTAGCACGGCAAAGTTGATACCAAATTTTTAGGCGTCTATTTTGTGACGCATAATTAGTATACTAATTTAATAATAAAATTGCAATGATTTACTGCTGTTAATTGTTTCCTTCTTTTTTTATCTTCTTCTGCTTAGCTTTTTTTAACCTAAGTTTTTTGAAAAAGTCTATTAGTAAGGCAGCACATTTTTCTTGTAAAACACCACTTTTTACTTCACATTGGTGATTAAAACGTTCGTCTGTTAATAAATTCATTAACGTTCCTGCACAGCCTCCTTTTTGATCATGTGTACCAAACACAACACGTTTTACACGTGACATAATAATACTACCAGCACACATTGGACACGGTTCAAGTGTAACATATAACTCACAATCCTCTAAACGCCATGATCCAATTTCTTTACACGCCTTTTGAATAGCGATTATTTCTGCATGGGCTGTTGCTTGTTGTTCTGTTTCTCGCAAGTTATGCCCTCTTGCAATCACTTGATCTCCTAAAACAATGACACACCCAATGGGCACCTCGTTCTTTTCCTTCGCTTTTAAAGCCTCTTCTATCGCCAATTCCATAAAATATTGATCACGATCCATTGTTTCTTCTCCTTTTTAAGCAAGACCATATCTACTACTAAACTCTATATTATAAATCATTTTTTACTATTTCATACATAAACTTTTTATAGTGTCATATAGTTAGGAGGTCATTCCATGCAAATTCATGTTGTGCAGCAAGGACAATCATTGTACGGCATTGCTCAGGCTTATAATACAACAGTTAATGACATCATCGAGGCAAATGAAATTCCAAATCCAAACAGATTAGTAGTTGGGCAAACACTCGTTATTCCTATTATCGGTAGTTTCTACTGGGTCCAACCAGGTGATACCTTATTTTCTATTGCCCAACGTTTTGGACTAAATTATCAAGAACTCGCATCAATAAACGGAATTCCAGTAAATTTTCCGCTCCCTGTTGGATTTAGACTTTATATACCGCCCCTACCTAAAGTAACAAAAGAAATTAATGCCTACGTTGAACCGCGGGGTAGTGTTACTCCTGCCTTAGAAGAAGCCGTACGAGACACAGCTCCATATTTAACTTATTTAGCACCGTTTAGCTTCCAAGCATTACGGGATGGTTCATTGAAAGAGCCTCCACTTAATCAATTTCCAGCCATCGCTGAAGCTAATCGAAATGTGCTAATGATGGTAATTACGAATCAAGAAAATGATCAATTTAGTGATGAATTAGGACGTATATTATTAAATGACCAAGAAATCCAAACAAAATTTTTAGACAATATCGTTGCCACTGCCCAAAAATATGGCTTCCGTGATATTCACTTTGATTTTGAATTTTTACGTCCGGAAGATCGGGATGCATACAATAACTTTTTAAGACGTGCTAAACAGCGATTCAGTGAGCAAGGTTGGTTATTATCTACAGCTTTAGCTCCAAAAACAAGTGCGGAACAAGAAGGTCTCTGGTATGAGGCCCATGATTATCGTGCCCATGGTGAAATTGTTGATTTTGTTGTCATTATGACTTATGAATGGGGGTACAGTGGCGGACCTGCCATGGCCGTTTCGCCTATTGGTCCTGTAAGAGACGTTATAGAGTATGCCTTAACAGAAATGCCAGCGGAAAAAATCATGATGGGGCAAAATTTATATGGCTACGATTGGACCCTCCCTTTTGTCGAAGGCACCATTGCTCGAGCATTGAGTCCACAACAAGCTATTGAGCTTGCCGCACAATACAATGTTCCAATACAGTATGACTATGAAGCACAAGCCCCATTTTTTAAATATTCGGATGAAGAAGGAAAACAACATGAAGTATGGTTTGAAGATGCCCGCAGTATCCAAGCGAAATTTAACTTAATAAAAGAATTAAACTTACGAGGAATTAGCTATTGGAAACTCGGATTATCTTTCCCACAAAACTGGTTACTCATAACTGAGAATTTTAATGTAAGAAAAAGATAAACATAATAATATATTTTTAAACTGAATAGCTATATAAGTTAAAAAAATAAAAAGTGGAGGTGGCGGGAGAAAGCGTCTGCCACAGAAACGTTAGAGGCTAAATTCATGTTTAGTCTCTTTTTTATTTAACACCACTATTGTAAAATTTTAGTTCCTATATTTAGGTATACTTTTTCTTTAATTCCTATGTTAAAATAATTCTCAGTGTAAAAATATGTGTTACTTCTTATTATAAATAAAGTAAAGTGTGGAGTTGACTAATGAATATACCATTTATCGCAGTAGAAGGTCCAATTGGAGTTGGGAAATCTACACTCGCTAAAGCTATTTCGGATCATTACCAATATCACTTATTAAAGGAAATCGTTAGCGAAAATCCTTTTTTAAATCAGTTTTATCAAGATATGGATAGCATTGCATTCCAAACAGAAATGTTTTTCCTCTGTAATCGATACAAACAAATCCAAGAAATCGAAACGAAATATATAAATAAAAATATCCCCGTAGTTTCAGATTACCATATATTTAAAAAT
The DNA here is from genome assembly GCF_009996845.1 of Pallidibacillus pasinlerensis. Taxonomy (GTDB): domain Bacteria; phylum Bacillota; class Bacilli; order Bacillales; family Caldibacillaceae; genus Pallidibacillus; species Pallidibacillus pasinlerensis. The sequence continues at coordinate 6,442 of NZ_JAACYS010000081.1, forward strand.
TTAATTTTTGCCAACAGAACGCTTGGACATGCTGACTTTAATAAATATGAGCAAATTTTTCATATTTTAACCGAAGATTTATCTCAACCAAACGTTGTCATCTATTTACATGCAAATTTAGATACATTATTAAAGCGAATTGCTAAAAGGGGACGGGCATTCGAAAAACATATTACACCAGAATATTTGCAGAACCTATCCAAAGATTATGAGGATCACTTCCATAAATTTATGGAGGAAAATCCGGACATTCCAGTTCTATCAATAGATGGTGACAAGTTTGATTTCGTCCAAAATAAAAAGGATTTACAATATATTTTTGATCAACTGGATAAATTGCTTTTAAAAGGAGTTAAGAATTAATGAACTTACGTGAAAAATACAATATACCGAATAATGCTGTTATAACGATTGCAGGTACAGTAGGTGTGGGGAAATCGACAATGACAAATGCATTAGCAAAAGCGTTAAACTTCCGTACATCCTTTGAAAAAGTTGATACGAATCCTTATTTGGACAAGTATTATAAAGACTTTAAAAAATGGAGTTTTCATTTGCAAATTTATTTTTTAGCAGAACGGTTTAAAGAAGCTAAGAAAATCTTTGAATATGGTGGTGGCTTCGTCCAAGATCGTTCCATTTATGAAGATACAGGAATTTTTGCAAGAATGCAGTATGAAAAGGGGAATATGACGGAAGAAGATTTTAAAACATATACAAGTCTGTTTGATGCTATGGTAATGACTCCATTTTTCCATCACCCAGATATACTCATTTATTTAGAAGGGTCCTTTGAAGATGTTCTTGCCCGCATCAAAGAACGGGGGCGCCCAATGGAACAAGAAACACCTGTCGAATATTGGCAAGAGATGTATGAGCGATATACAATTTGGATTGACAACTTCCGTGAATGTCCAATATTACGTATTAATATTAATGATTATGATCTTCATAAAGACGATTCTTCCTTAGAAGAAATCATTAGTAAAATTGGTTACATCCTTAATGAATCAAGAACGTTTAAAATGTAAGGTATATGATAAACGTGACTGTTTATAAAGTCTTTTAGAACTTTTTGATATGAATCGTTACATTGGCGGACGCTTTCCGCGGGATTCGCCGCCAGATTCACATCAAATTGTTCTTGGTTTGGACTTATTGGACAGTCCGTTTTTATTGAAAACTTTTGTAAATACAAAAAAACTGCCACTAATCGCTTGGCAGTTTATATTTCTCCAAATTTTATGCGTATAAGTTATGGTGGAGGAGGAGGGATTCGAACCCCCGCGCGGTTTGACCCGCCTGTCGGTTTTCAAGACCGATCCCTTCAGCCGGACTTGGGTACTCCTCCGTTTCGGACTTTATTATATTAACATAGAGATTTTTGACTGTCAATATAAAAAATATCTTTTCTGTAAGTTTTTTAAAACGAAAAGGGCGCCCCTGGACAATATTATAATACCCAGTTACGCCCCTCTTTTATTCCATACTAATTAACCAATATATTCTTTACCACCCATATACGGTCTTAATGCCTCAGGGATTTTCACACGACCATCTGGTTGTTGATAATTTTCTAAAATAGCTGCAACGGTACGACCGATAGCTAAACCTGAACCGTTTAATGTATGAACAAATTCCGGTTTTGCCTTTGGTGCTCTTCTAAAGCGAATATTTGCACGTCTTGCTTGGAAATCTTCAAAGTTACTGCAAGAAGAAATTTCGCGGTATGTGTTATAGCTTGGTAACCATACTTCGATATCATATTTTTTCGCAGCAGTAAAACCTAAGTCCCCTGTGCAAATTGCTACTACACGATACGGAAGTTCTAGTAACTGTAATACTCGTTCAGCATCCTTCGTTAACTTTTCTAACTCACCATAAGAATCTTCCGGTTTTACAAATTTAACTAATTCAACTTTATTGAATTGATGTTGACGAATTAAACCTCTTGTATCACGACCTGCAGATCCAGCCTCTGAACGGAAACATGCACTGTAAGCAGCAAACTTCGTTGGTAAATCTTCAATGCTTAAAATTTCATCTCGGAAATAGTTTGTAACAGGAACTTCTGCTGTAGGAATTAAGAAATAATCCTCCTCTTCAACTAAAAACACATCTTCCTGGAATTTTGGTAATTGCCCAGTTCCTATTAAACTGTTTCGATTTACTAAATAAGGAGGTAATAATTCTGTATACCCATGCTCTTCAGTATGAAGATCTAACATAAAAGATGCGAGTGCTCGTTCTAACTTAGCGGCTGCACCTTTATAAAATACAAAGCGGCTTCCTGTTACTTTTGCTGCTCTTTCAAAATCAACTATTCCTAAATCTGTTGCAACATCCCAATGTGGTTTTACCTCAAAATCAAACGTTGGTACTTCACCCCATGTACGAATTTCGACATTATCGTCTTCTGTTTCTCCAACAGGTACACTTTCATGAGGTAAGTTAGGAATTGCCAGTAATAGTTTATTTAGTTCTTCTTCTATTACACGTAATTCATCATCTAATGCTTTAATTTGATCACCAACTTCACGCATCTCTTTAATCAAATGATCAGCATCTTTTTTCTCTCTTTTTAAAACAGCAATCTGACTAGATACTTCATTTCTTCTGCTTTTTAACGTTTCACTTTCAACAATTAATTTACGTCGCTTTTCATCTAACTCACCAAATTTGTCTAAATCTGTTAAGTCTTCACCGCGATGTTGCAACTTTGCTTTCACTTCATCGAAGTTTGTACGTAAAAGTTTGATATCTAACATCTGTTTTTTCCTCCAACTATATTTTTTATATAAAATAAAAAACTCCCGTCCCTATATAAAAGGGACGAGAGTTAATTTCCCGCGTTGCCACCCTAATTGCAGAGTAATCCAAATCAATTAGTCTGCCTCTTAGTTAATCTAACGGTTTTTCACCGGTAGTACTTTCCCTTTTCAGGCTTTACGTACTACTCTCGAGGACGGATTCGTAAGCTGCCGCTACCGATTTGCACCAACCATCGGCTCTCTTAAAGCACATACTTACTACTACTTCCTCTCATCGATTTCATTATGAAGTTAAATCTTATTTTAGCGAATCATTTGTAAATAATCAACTCTTATGAAAACCAGCCTGCAACAGTAGTTGTAATACCGTTCCATAATCCAACAAAGAATTCACCAATTCCTCTTAACATTAAAACGAACCAGTTTGCTTTTTCCACGTCTTCTGTCGCTACTAGATCGACTTTAACCGTTTTATCCGTATAAAGGAATCCTAAATCTTCACCTTCGCCTGTATATTCATAGGTAACATAACCTACGACATCACCTTTTTTTACTGGAGCAATCAGTGCACCATTATCATTTAGCTTGTCTTCATCAATAACAACCTTAGCTTTATAATTCTCTTCTTCACCATTTTTTATAACTAAATTTAATGATTCTTTTGGAGCAATTTTAACGATGTTTTCTTTCCCCTTCTCTACATGTAAAACATCGTTTCCTTCAATTTCTTCTTTTTCAGCAACGATTTCTGTCGTATTAAAATTACCTTTAGCATAGTTTAAAATATTTCTTGTATCTGTAAAACGTGCCTCTTGGTTTGGTGCTTTCATTACTACAGAAATATATCGTTGGCCATCAAGTACTGCTGTAGCAGTAAAGCCATATCCAGCAAATTTCGTCGAACCTGTTTTTAAACCATCTACACCAGCATATTCAAAAATTAATCCTGGAAGCATCCAGTTAAAGTTTTTATAAACCGTACCTCTAAAATTCAATTCTGATTGACTTGCTGTGTCTAACACCTCTGGATAATCCTTCAATAAATGATACGCTAGTTTAGCCGTATCACGAGCAGTCATTTTATTTTCATCATTAACATCTGTTCCAGCCGGATGTCGACCTAACATATCTGAATTATTTAAACCTGTTGAATTGACGAAATGATAATTTTCTAATCCAAGTTCTTCCGCTTTTTCATTCATCATTTTCACAAAGTTTTCTTCGCTACCAGCAATTAATTCTGCTAACGCAACCGTTGATGCGTTAGCAGAATGAATCGCCATCGAATCATATAATTCCTTAACAGTATATTCTTCACCTTGTGTCAGACCAACAGTTGATAAACCTAAGCTAGGATTTGAAAGCTTGTGGATGAATTCACTTATTAAAACCTTTTGATCCCACTGAATCTTACCTTCAGCAATAGCTTCTAAAACTAAGTACTCGGTCATCATTTTAGACATACTAGCTACGCCTAACAGTTGATCAGCATTTTTTTCATATAATACTTTTCCTGTATCCGCATCTATTAAAATTGCTGCTTCCCCTTGTAAATTTAATGGGTCGTTACTCGCAGCAGATACTGTTCCTGCTCCAATAAACATTGGTAAAACAAAAAAACTAAGTAGCGTATATATGAATATTCTTTTAATTATCTTTGTCAAAAAATCTCCCTCCAAAGTCATAAAATTTTTCTGTATTTGTCTCCTTGATTAGTTTAACATATCTTTTTTTAAAAAAATAGACTTATCAAATTAAGAAAAAAAATCCCACTAAAAATGGGATTTTTCTCCTATTACAATTACTAATTTAATTTATAGTATAATTTGGTGCTTCTTTTGTAATTTGTATATTATGTGGGTGACTTTCACGAAGTCCAGCTCCAGTCATCCGAACAAACTGTGCATTTTCTCTTAAATAAGCTAAATCTTTCGCACCACAATAACCCATACCGGAACGAATTCCACCAACCATTTGGTAAATTGTATCTGCTACTGGACCTTTGTAAGGTACGCGACCTTCGATACCTTCTGGAACTAATTTTTTATTTCCTTCTTGGAAATAACGATCGGATGAACCTTTTTCCATTGCAGAGATAGAACCCATACCACGATATACTTTAAAACGACGTCCTTGGAACGTTTCTGTTTCTCCTGGACTTTCTGATGTACCGGCTAGTAAACTACCTAACATAACCGCATGGCCACCAGCAGCTAAAGCTTTAACGATATCACCTGAGTATTTAATACCACCATCAGCAATAATCGCTTTACCTAATTCTCTAGCAACTGATGCACAGTCATAAATAGCTGTAATTTGTGGAACACCGACGCCAGCAACTACACGTGTAGTACAGATAGAACCTGGTCCAATTCCAACTTTAACAATATCTGCACCTGCTTCAAATAACTCTCTTGCTGCTTCAGCAGTTGCCACATTACCTGCAATTAAGTTCAAGTTAGGATAAGTCGCTTTAATTTCTTTAACCGTATTTATAACACCTTGAGAATGTCCATGTGCTGTGTCAACAACTATTACGTCGACGTTTGCATTGTATAAAGCTTCCACTCTATGCATTGTATCTTTTGTTACACCAACAGCTGCTCCAACAAGTAAACGACCTTGGCTGTCTTTAGCGGAATTTGGAAATTCAATTATTTTTTCAATATCTTTAATTGTAATTAAGCCTTTTAAAATTCCCTTTTCATCAACTAGTGGAAGTTTTTCAATACGGTGTTTCTGTAGTACCTTTGCTGCATCTTTCACAGTAGTTCCAACTGGTGCTGTTACTAAGTTTTCTTTTGTCATTACTTCTTCTATTTTAATAGAGTAATCTTCAATAAAACGTAAATCACGATTTGTTATAATACCAACTAATTTTTGATCTGTTTCATTATTTACAATTGGCACACCGGAAATACGATATTTTGCCATTAAATGTTCAGCATCAAAAACTTGATGTTCTGGAGTCAAATAAAATGGGTCTGTTATAACACCATTTTCCGAACGTTTAACGCGATCAACTTGTTCCGCTTGTTCTTCTACTGACATGTTTTTATGAATAATACCTAGACCACCTTGTCTCGCCATCGCGATGGCCATTTCAGCTTCCGTAACTGTATCCATGCCTGCACTAATAATTGGTATATTTAATTTTAAAGTTTCAGTTAATTGAATCGATAAATCTACTTCTTTTGGTAATACATCTGACTTTGCTGGGACTAATAATACATCATCAAAGGTCAAACCTTCTTTAGCAAACTTCGTTTCCCACATTGTAATATACGCCTCCAGAAAATTTTATTAATTAGTAGGTTACCAATTGGATAAAATACTGTCAAGGAGTCTTTAATAAGTTGTATTTTTCTGACATTGGAGGTATTCATTTGTCCTTCGACTTTAAACAGTATTGGAATGAGTTTCTATATCTTTCATCAGCTGATACATCTCGGGAACTCCTATTAATGAAGTATAAAAAAATGGGTCTAACAAATGATCAAGGGAAAAGTTATGAAAATAGTTACTCTTTAATTTATTACATCGAACAAGGAATGAGTTTTTTCCAACAAAGTAAAAAATCCCCCACTAATATTAAACCGATACTGCTTTTTTACGGCATGGTGTTCTTAATTAAAGCGAGTATATTAACCGTAGATCCTAATTATCCTGAATCGAGTTCCGTTTTAGCCCACGGAGTTTCAACTAGAAAAAGAAAAAAACAAAATTACCAATACCTAGAAGATGAGGTTAAATTGCAGAAAAACGGACTATTTCCGCATTTTTCTGACAAAATGTTTCATATGAAACATTTGGAAGGAACAAAGATAAAAATCCATACGTTACTAAAGGAAATTCCTGAATTAAGTGGTTATTTTCATAATTGGAATAAAACACCAATTGCTTTCCCGTTGACGCAACAAGATAACGATACATATTTAATTTCAAACGCACTATTAGATTATTTTAATATGACTGGAGAGCGATTTATTGACTTTTTAAACTCAAAACTTAATCAGCCAGTTGTTAATAAAAATATAGGAGGCAAACATTATGTAACCATCGAAACAAAATCAACTATGCCGATTGAACAATTGCCTTTTCGGTTTCATCTATATAAAAATGAATATTACTGGATAAAAAATTCTAAAGAGTTATGTTTTTTCCCTGAACTAATGATTCACTATTTATTGCTTTATCATCTAAGCATGATTGCAAGATACGAAATTGATTGGTGGGTAGAATTAATTCATCATAAACCTTCTATAGAGTACCCACTTATTATTAGATATTTAGATATATGTTTAGAAAAGGTACCCTTTTTAATTAATCAATTTTTAATAAACGATATATAAAGTTTGAAGATCAAGAAAATCATTCATCTATAATTAGTACAACAATAGATTTAAAATAGTTTATAGAAAAAATCTCTCATTTTCTAAGGTAATTTAATTTTTCTATAAAACAAAAAAACAGCGATTATACAGTCGCTGTTTTTTATTTTGCCTGGCAACGTCCTACTCTCACAAAGGGAAATCCTTCACTACCATCGGCGCTGAGAAGCTTAACTTCCGTGTTCGGGATGGGAACGGGTGTGACCTTCTCGCCATCGTCACCAAGCCAACTACATTGATTTTGCTCCTTTGCAGG
>NZ_JAACYS010000082.1 GCF_009996845.1 Pallidibacillus pasinlerensis
TTTGGATATTTTGTGATATTCTTTTCCATGAGGGATACTCCTTTGTTTGTGATTTAGTTTTGGTTGACTAAGATTCTACCAAGGAGTAACCCTCTTTTTCATGTTATTTGCTTATTAACTACCGCGCTTTCGCTTGCTTGCCCCTTCATTTAGTGAACTCACTACGTTCGTTCACTAAATGAAGGGGATAAAATTTATTCCGCCCACAATAATTTTACTCATACTTTTACTTTAAGGGGATGTGATTGTATGCCAACTCAAAAAGCAATTGCTACACCAACAAATGTACGAATTTTTTATGACGAAAGTGGAAAACAAAGCGAGAAGTTACATTTTATGGGAGCTGTATTAATACCAGAGCGAGTATATCTTGAGAAAAACAATCATTCGTTACTAAATGACATTATTAAAGAAGGGAAAAAACCATTACATTTTACAGATTTTAACGGTTACGGTAAAAGCACTGAAAGATTCAAAGCACTTATTTCTTTAGGTTTAGAAAATATCGAAGGAATGCAATTAAATATCATAAATTATGATTTGAATAAGATTGAAAGTATCGCAAAGCCCATAAAACCAGTTTTAAATGATATTGTTTCAATGACAATTTACAATAAATTACCAGAGCGTCTTATTTATGGTCTGTTAAGAAAGTATGGTCAACACGCCTATCTTAATGCAGAAATTTATATTGAAGAAGATAGTACCTACAACAAAAATTCTAATAAAAGCAAGGAACAGATACCAACATTAAATTCAAAAAATTTAAAAGAAACTCTGCTATATCAGCTCAATATACAATCTGTATACAGAAATGAAAGTTATAAAGTTACATATGTTGATTTTCGTAAAAAAAGAGAAGAATACGGGATAGAATTAACCGATACTTTACTAGGTATTGCACGTTTTATCATTGAAAATAATCACGAAACATCCACTCGTGCTATAGCAAAACGAAGACTTATAATTGATTTGCTTAAAACAACAAATTTAAAAACATTTTTGCTAGAAAATACAAGTTATTTTGAATGGCATTACAGTGACCAATTAAAACCCATCCCATTTTCTACATACCTTAATTTATTTTTAAGTACTCATGTATGAGTATTTTTATATCAATTGAGAAATAAAAATAGAAAAGAAAGCAATTTAAAACAGTTAATTTATTTAAAAGGAGAAAATATGAAAAAAGGAAAATTCAACGCAATTACAGATGTGGCTGGTGTAAAAGTGGGACATGTCACGCTTTATGAAAAGTTAAATGAAGAAGATACGATTTGTACTGGGGTGACGGCGATTCTTCCCCATGATGGGAATATTTTTGAACAAAAGGTCCCTGCCGCAAGTTTTATACTAAATGGCTTTGGTAAAACGGTGGGACTTGTTCAAGTGGAAGAGCTCGGTGTTATCGAGTCACCGATCATGCTTACAAACACCTTCAGTGTCCCTGCTGTTCTTCAAGGGACGTTAGAGTATATGTTAAAAGAAAATCCAGCAATTGGCGATGCGACGAGTTCACTAAACATTGTTGTCGGTGAATGTAATGATAGTTATTTGAATTCCATGCGCTTAATGGCGATAAAACCCGACCATGCCATTGAAGCGATCCTAAACGTGAAAAGTGGCCCGGTTGAACAAGGTGCGGTCGGCGCAGGAAAAGGAATGATTTGTTACGGTGTAAAGGGTGGGATTGGTTCTGCTTCAAGAATAGCGGAATATGAAGATGTGCAATATACCGTTGGTGTCCTGGCTCTCACAAACTTTGGTCGCAAAGACGAATTAAAAATAAAAAACTGGGAAAAGGATAATTTGGAAAAACCAGATGGCTCTGTCATTATTGTTGTCGCAACAGATGCTCCTCTTTCTGATCGACAGTTAAAACGAATAGCTAAACGGGCAGCGATTGGGTTAGGACGGACAGGGACAACTGTATCCAATGGGAGTGGGGATATCATTATCGCCTTTTCAAATGGATACACGATCCCTCATGATGCAAGCGAAATGACTGATACTCGAACACTCCTTCATGATCACCATCCGATGATGAACGAGATATTTGCTGCCACCGTTGAAGCTACTGAGGAAGCAATCTATCAATCGCTGTACCATGCGGAAACGACAGTTGGGAGAAAAGGGAGAGTAGTAAAATCAATACACGAGGAATAAAACTATTATACTCTCATTATGCTTAAAATAATCGATAGTCGTATCAACACTTTAAAATCACATAGATAACAATATTAGCCCCATTAATTGGGGCTTGAGGTGAAATGGAATTCACCTCATCTGTATTAAGCGTCCTGATTAAAATTTGAATCTCTTTTCAATCATTCTTTTAAAACTCATCCAACATCAAACGAAGCTTATCCAAAATTTCTTGTAATCTATTATCGTTATAAATCGTGTCAAAAACATCGATTAACTGTTCTTCATAATATCCATCATTCGCAACGGTTTTGCTGAATATACGAGTATATTTCGCATCCAAAGTGAGCCCTTTTTTATTAAATGTGATTCCTTGTTCTTGTAGGCTCTCCATTAATTGAACCCGTTTATCCGCTTCAATCGGTCCAACTTCTAACACAAAATACATTTCAGCTTCGTTATAATTAATCCAAAATAAAAATGGACCGTTATCCCACCACCATTTTTCCCTCGTTTCTCCTAATCTCTCTTTATATTGATCAAACAAAGGAATCTTAAAGGATAAATTTCTGGCTGTCACACGGTAATGAGTATTTGGAATCGCTTTTAATTCCACCCATTTTCGGAAGGCTTTTTGAATGTAATCCTTATAATTAACAGACGAATCCTGCGTTACACTTGTCTCCTTTTTAATTTCAGGTACTGATATTTTACCTTCCAATATATTAGCAACTTGATTTCGTAGTAACGTAAATTCAGGACTATTATATAAATCAAACATGGCTTGAGTTAACTCATCCATATCATCCCATTTATTAATGTCAACTTTTTGGGTGAAAAATCGGGTATAACGTGCTTTTTCTAATTTCGAATTTTCCTTCACAGGAATGCCCACTTGTTCCAATTTTTCTAGAAATGCTAGTCGATTTGTATATGTAATCGGTCCTAATTCAGCAATCGATCTTAACCGTTGATCTTTCGTTTGTTCGAACCAAACAACGATTCCTTTTCCTAACCAATAATTTGGCTCTCTCAACTGATATTTACTGATGGAATTCCACTCCGGCGGTAAAAAGTTCGGCATAGTTGGATGCGCATTGAAAATGACATCTTCCTGGAATTGTTGCTCAATAAATTTTTCAAAACTATAAGAAAGAATATTTTGTCCAGAGAAGCATAAAATTTATTTTCAATTAAAATTACATACTTATATTGTTGGTTTACGATTAATAAGTCAATAAAACGATTTTTATCAGTTTTTACTTCACGATAAACGTGACAATCCATCAATGAATAATCAAGTATCTTCTCAACCTGCTTCATTTGGGGATTAGCACTATTTTCTTCTATTAAAATCAAATGTTCAAGTAACTTCCGTAAAACAAAATCCCGTAATTGATGATTGTCTATCGGATTCAATAGCCATGCTAAAACATTCGAATGACGAATTTCATGGTTTTCTAGCCTTAATACTTTTAATATGTTAAAAGAATTTACTTTTTCGTTCAATTGATGAAATTTCAAATCATTTTCAAGCTCAAGTAGATCACGACTATTCATAAACTTCCCCCTAAAAATCTATGTATTTACAGTGATAATTTTAACATTTTAAAAGGTTCAATCATAATTTAAATCGGTTACTAATACTATTACTTCTACTTGTCTAATAGCCGAGTGGACAATTTCAAAAAAACAAAAGAGCAACTAAAGTCTTTTTTAAATCAAAGACTTTTAGTTGCTCTTCCTTTTAATAGATTAATATTATCAGTTCCAAATACAGTATTCTTCAAACTCTATGTAAAGCACATGCTACTTATTTTTAAAAGATTAGTAAAACAAGATATAAACCAAGTAATGTAATAAATAACGTCGGCAGTGTTAAAATGACCCCGATTTTAAAATAATATCCCCACGTAATTTTTAAATCTTTAGAAGACAAAACATGTAACCATAACAGTGTCGCAAGGGATCCAATCGGTGTTATTTTCGGTCCTAAATCACAGCCAATCACATTGGCATAAATTAAAGCCTCCTGCCAAACCCCGCTCGTTTCCGCAATGGCTAAGGAATTAATCATCACGGTCGGTAAATTGTTCATAATGGAAGAAAGAATCGCGGCGAGAAAGCCCATCCCCATTGTGGAAGCAAATAAGCCAAAATTTGCCATTTGGTCAATAAAATTTGCTAAAAATTGCGTTAAACCGGCATTTTTCAAACCGTAAACAACGACATACATCCCAATCGAAAACAGCACAATCGACCAAGGTGCATTTTTAATGACTTCATTCACATTCACAACTGTACTTCGATAAGCAAAAATAATAAAGATGATGGCGACGATACTCGCAATAATGGATAAAGGAATCGCAAAGGTTTCACTGAGGAAATATCCGATTAATAAAATAAACAATAAACCCCATGACAACTTAAAAATTAACGGGTCTTTAATCGTTTCTTCCGGTTTTTTTAATTTTTCCATATCATATTGATTTGGAATGCTTTTTCGATAAACAATATACAACATTAATAAACTACCAATCAAACTAAAAATCGTTGGGACGAACATGCGCAAGACGTGTTGGAAAAAGCCAATATCAAAAAAGTCAGCGGAAATAATATTGACTAGGTTACTGACCACAAAGGGCAGTGATGTCGTATCGGCAATAAATCCTGAAGCCATAATATAAGGTAGATACATTTTTCTAGAAAACCCTAATGAACGAACCATCGCTAATACAATCGGCGTTAATATAAGTGCTGTTCCATCATTGGAAAAAAATGCGGAAACAAGGGCACCGAGAAAAATAACAAAGATAAACATTTTAATGCCATTTCCACCGGCAATTCGTGCCATATGTAAAGCAGCCCATTCAAAAAATCCAATCTTATCAAGAATAATCGAAATGATGATTAATGCCACTAACGTCAATGTCGCATTCCACACAATGGAGACAACATCAATAACATCCGCGATTTCGACGACTCCGGTTACAAGGGCGAATACCCCGACAATCGTGGCGGACATGCCAACTGAAAGTCCCATAGGCTTCCAAATGATTAATATTAAGGTTAGGATAAAAATCAAAATGGCTAATACACCATACATATTGGTCTCCTCATTATTGAAAAAATAGTTAGTAGAAAAAGGGTTGTCTCTTGCTGAGACAACCCTTTTTGCACGTCAATCTTAGTTTGATACTAAGATTTCAGGTTTCTTACCTTTTAATGGGTTTGTTTGCTCAATTGCATACCCAACATTTAATAGAGTTCCCTCTTTAAATGCTGGTCCGATAATTTGTAAACCAACAGGCATATCACCCTTAAATCCGCATGGAACACTTAAGGCTGGAAGACCTGTTAAGTTTGCAGGACCAGTAAAGCGGATTGTATTTTCAACTAAATCTACTTTTTCCCCGTTCAAGTCTACTAAATCGTCCCCGATATCCGGCATGACAATTGGTAATGTTGGTGCAATCAAGACATCGATATGAGCGAAGGCCTTTTCAAAGTCTTGTTTGAGTTGTCTTCTTAATTGTTGTGCCTGTAAATAGTCAACAGCTGTGAATAGCTCTCCTAGTTCAAATAGCATACGGATATCATCGCCAAAATCATCTGGACGAGCTAATAAATCACGATGATGAATTGCCGATGCTTCTGATAGAGAAGTAACTAACTCCGCATACTCAGCATATTTCAATGCTGGGATTTTCACTGGTTCTACCTTCGCGCCAAGATCAGCTAACTGTTGAATTGCATCTCTGACTAACTTTTCAACAGTTGCATCTACTCGATTGAAGAAGAAGTCTTCCTCAATTCCGATTACTAAACCTTTGACATCACCTTTTACTTGTTCTGTATATTTTTCAACAGATACATTAACGGAAGTTGGATCGTTCTTATCAAATCCGGCAAGAACTTCGAGTAAACCAGCTGCATCTTTTACTGTTTTCGTCATCGGTCCGATATGGTCAAGTGTCCATGCTAACGGATAGACACCGTATTTACTTACAAGACCATGCGTTGGTTTTAAACCGACAATACCGCACGCGGATGATGGGATTCGGATTGAGCCAGCAGTATCAGTTCCTAAAGTTGCTACAGTCATGTCTGCAACAACTGCTGCACCAGACCCACCACTTGATCCTCCAGGGGCTTTCTTTAAATTCCAAGGGTTTTTCACTGGTCCAAAATGTGGACTGTTGTTCGTAATCCCCCAGGCATATTCATGCATGTTTAACTTACCTGTAAGTACAATTCCCGCTTCCCTCATTTTCTTTACAGCTGTCGCATCGTAATCAGAAACGAAGTCGCGGTGAATTTTCGATGACATTGTCGTTACTTCGTCTTTCACATAAATATTATCTTTAATGGCCATCGGGATACCATGATACATGCCTCGATAATTACCTGATGCAATTTCTGCGTCTGCCTTTTCTGCTTCTTCTAGGGCTTTCTTTCTTCTAAAGCTAACATAGGCATTAATTTCACCATTGAGCTTTTCTGCATGCTCTAAAACTGCTTCTGTTAACTCTAGTGAAGAAACTTCTCTTTTTTCAATTAGAGGTGCTAACTCCTCAACGGACTTGGATACTAATTCTTTTTTACTCAACATGATCACCCCCAGGAATATTTCGTATGGCAAGGTCAGCATCGTCTAAATTTGCATCATTAATTTCTTGCTTTAGACTTTGAATGCCCTCCCATCTCCTTTCAATTTCATCTAGATGAGGTGGAATCTTAATACCTTGGTTTTCTAGTAATTCTCGAACTGATAACTTCTTCATGGAACTACCTCCTTTTCATCATTCGTCTATATATTAACACACTATTGTATATTTATCAAATTTTAGGAATATTCAATTATTTAAAATATAAATATACTAATCTTGCAAAAATAATTACAAATAACTGCCAAAATGAATCAAATAAAGTATCCCCCATAAACATATCGACTTTCATCTACGAAACTTATTTTCCTAATATGAACGCGATATCATAATCATTTTCAAAATTTAGTGTTTCTATACAATATATAATAACTTGAACAACTGATGTAAAAATCAGCCATTTTAGAGCATTTTTTCAAAATAACTTTCCCATTTTTTTAAATAAATAAAATTGTTATAATAATTTTGATATACCGTTACAATTTTATTTAGGGGGAGATAAATTTGGCAATTTTACAAGTGGAGAACATCACAAAATCCTATGGTAAAGAACTAGTTTTAAATAATATCTCTTTTAATATTCCATATCCTAAGATAGTCGCCCTTGTTGGTCCTAATGGCTCTGGAAAAACTACTTTACTAAATATCATTACTAATCTATTGAAACCAGATAGTGGGAATATACAAATATTAGGGCGACCAAATACGGACCCGAATATTTTTTACGAAACATCTTTTATGCAGGATAACTCTGTTTTGTATGAATATTTAACAGGATATGACCATTTGCAGTTTATAGCAGACGTACAAAATTTATCTAAGGAACAAATTCTTAAAACATCACAACTAGTCGGAAATGATGGGTACTTACATAAAAAGGTTAAAAACTATTCTTTAGGAATGAAACAACATTTACTTTTGGCTATGGCAATTTTAAACAAACCTAAGTTATTAATTTTAGATGAACCATTAAATGGATTAGATCCAACTAGCGCTATTAGAGTACGTGAATTAATCATAAAACTCTATAAAGAAGGAACAACGATTTTAATTTCATCACATAATTTAGGAGAAATCGATCGTATAACATCAAATATTATTTTCATAAAAAACGGTCAAATCATTGAAGAAGATTTATCTGAGTTTGAGCAAGTTACATATTATTTATCTGTTTCTAATCAACAACATGCAATCAAGATTTTAAAAGAACAACAAATCCCCGTAATACTTGAAAATGAACGTTTGAAGATTTGGATAGCTGAAAAATCACTTCAAACAGTGATTTCGGTCTTATTAAATCAGGGTATTTCAATTAAAGACATAGAAAAAAAGGTAACCGGTTCAGAAGAAAGATATCAACAAATTTTTAGTAAGAAGGATGAAGTAGATGAAACTATTGAAATTTGAACTAAAAAAAGTATGGCGTAGTAAAAAAATATTATTTCTTTTTTTATTCACGCTCATTTTTGTTTCGGGGCTGTTTTTTAGAAACTTTCTTATGCAAGAAGAAATAAAAGAGCGTAAATTGCACCAAGCATCACCTCTTACAAAAGAAGTACATGAGATATCATCTGAATACACAAAAAAGTTATTGGATAATCCTGAAAATCCTACATTTCAAGCTATAAATGATAATTTAATCGAAATGCAAACAAAGTTACAGGATTGGACGAATGCCATTAATTATGAAGATTGGGTATCCGTTCCTCTATTTGAATTACAATTTTTAGAGTCCATTCAGAACCACCAAATACTTGGTGGTGAATTTAAAGCACTACAAGGATTGGAATTAGAGAAAGCAATAGAAAAAAATAAAATTCTTGTACAATATAAACTTCCATATGAGGATGATCAATACTCTCTATCTACGCCAAATTTTATTAAGTTAGTTACAACAACCTTCATGAGTTTACTCGGTATTGTATTTATTATTTTCATAATTGGTGATTTGTTCAATGAAGATATAGAAGGGCAAACCATTCGAACTATATACACACAACCGATCAAAAAGTGGCAAATCTTACTAAGTAAATACATTACCATGTTAATTACATCCGTTATTGCCGTATTTTTTATATTTATCATTTCTTTCTTGTGTACATTATTAGTTAATGGTCAAGGCGGAAGTTTTCAATACCCTCAATTAATTGAATATGGAAATCTACATGAACTCGGATATACATATATATCAACTGGGGAATACTTGTTGCAATGGTGCATTTTATTTTTATGTGTAGTTAGCTTTTCGTTTGCTATAGTGATACTTGTATCGGTCATTTTAAGTAATAGAATAGGAGCTTTGATTACTTCAGTTTTATTTATTCTATCAGGAGTATTCATTACAAATCATTTCGATGTTTTACAGAACCATCTTAATCCATTCTACTACTATAATTTACAAGAATGGATTGAACGTCCGAATGAACTAAGCCAATTAAAAAATGTCTGGATCTTATTTCTGTATAGTGTTCTAATATTTTTCGTGTGTCTATTTTTACAAAAGAGAACGGCACTTCTAGATAAACAATCAGTAAATAAAAGACCTTTCCGGAAAGGCAACACCATTCATTCAGCGAAAGGATTTAAAGCCATCTTTTTATTTGAATTTCGAAAGCATATAAGACAAGGTTACATAAAACCTATGATTTTTGTGATTACAATTTTTATTATCGTTGCATATATTTTTATTTCACTTGAAGTTGCAGAAAGAAAAGAAGAAATGATTAGTAGTACAAAAACTTCTATTGAATTTACAGAAGACGAATTAATTCCAACCTTATATGAAAACAGATTAGAAGAATATGCAGAAACTATCCGTATTTTAGAAAGTAAGAAAACATTAACGGAAGATGAAAAACTCGAACTTCAAATGGCCAAAGATTTATCTGCCGGTATTGAGAAACAACTTGAAATTGAAAAAACACTACTTCAACAAAAGAAGGACATGCTACAAGCTTATGAAGAAGAAGATTGGCGAACATATTATGATTATTGGATTTACCAAAATAAACTTTGGAAGGGCGAGATTAAACTTCAAGATAATATCTATGTAAAAAATTTAAGCTTTTTTACATATGCGGCTAGTATTGAAGAAAAGGAAATACTTAAAAGAAAAGGTTTGGAACCGGTTCTACCATCCGAAACGTTGTATAGTATTTATGATGATGCTTATGAAACCCATCCATTAAAGAGATTAGAAAGAATAAATGAATCTAGAAAGATTGACAATACGGGGTTGTTTTATGTTTATACGTTTATTAGTACGTTTGTCTATTTTGTTCCAATTTTTCTACTACTTTTCTTGTTTGGTACTGGGTTTTCAAAAGAAAAAGGGAAAAAACGTCCGCTTCATTTTTTATATACCCAGCCATTATCAAAAGGAAGAATTTATACGGCGAAATTCATTGTTTCAAGTGTTCTGTCCATTTCTTTTTTCTTAGGGATCATATTCTTTATGACAATCATCGGAACTATCGGAAATCGTTTTGGTGATTGGGAATTTCCAATTCTCCATTATGATGCAGAGGTAGATGTGGAATCAGCGTCATATTCAGGTACAGCAACATCTGAAGGTGGTTTTCACTTTATAAATATGGGGGATTATTTAGTAGAGAACGTACTACTGATAATTACAGGGCTTATCTTCTTAATTGCATTCGCTCTATTCTTGTCGAATTTCGTTAATAATTATGTCAATCTGATTGTATTAACTACAGGAATTTCAATAGCTGGATATTTCGTAAGTACAATGGACAAATTTTCACATTTTACTCATCTTCTACCGTTCACATATTTAAACAGCGGAAAAATCATCAATGGTGAAATTGCTACTGTACTCAATAACAATGCTATCGGGTTGAGTTCAGGTGTCATTGTACTACTATTTAGTACACTTATTTTATATTTAATCGGCGTTTTCATTTTCAAAAAACAAACACATAATAAGGGTTTATTACGGAATAGGCAGAAGGGAATAGTTGCTGTTGAATAGACTATTTCATGATTAAATATGTATTATATTAATCTGACTATACAAATAATCCTTGATAAGGTGTGTATCCAATATAGCTTTTGTTATCTCTAGGGTCCCCCAATAATTCTCCTTATCTTTGGGGACCCTTAAGTAGAGGAAGTATTCAATTTTATATAAAAGTCTCCAAATCCCCTACACACTAAATCTTTTTTATTCGCAATCTCGTCGTAAAGTTCACTATTCCTTTTTGCTTTTTCCACAGTTTCTTCATCAAAGCCCCACTTTTCACCGTATTGACTAATAAAATCTTCTATTGTTATGAGATTCGGATGAGCTGTTAATGCATCATACATGGCAATTAGCGCTTGATTACTAAAAACTAAACTTCTAATATTATTAAGTAGCTCCTGTAATCTAGTGCCAGCTTGTGGTAAATGTAATCAATCGAAAGGGAATTCATATTGGAAAGATTGGATACTTGCTGATGTGAAGCTGTCTCCTAAAAATCGAAATGTTGAAAACTTAGTTGATATTATTATTAGACTAGAAAAATATGAATCTTGGAGCAATCCAAAACGAATTGATTTTGAAGTAATCGTTGGCAAGGAAACATGGGAAAAACATTGGGAAAATTGCGAGCGGTTACACAAGGTGATGCAAGAGAGTCAACAACTATCCGATGAAATTAAGCAGACGATAGAAACCTGGATTAATAAAAGTGATGCTGGAATTTAATTAGAAAGTACACCAATTTTATCTAGGGAATCTTATACGAATACAGATATGGTTTCAAAAATAAAAATAAACGGAAAATTATACTTACTATGTTCACAATGGTTTGAAACGAGTAAACCTTATTTATTAAGGTGGCTAGATAAATCATTCCTTAATTTTTTGATATGATTGATTTCAGGCATTGCTAGCATCCTTTCACTCTCCCACCATTAATTGATTAGACACCAATAACGGTAGGGTATTTTGAGAGGGCTGGCAAGCCTTTTCTTTTTGTGCAACCTTCTAACATTTTGGTTGCAATACTCTTAACTTTTATTTTGCACTAAACACATGAATGGTTGTTGTGCAAAAAAACTTAATCTTTTTGTGTCCAAAAACTTGACGTAGATCCAGTTGATGGTTTGTCCAATCACAAGGTTGATTAGTAGAAAATATCCTGTTACAATACTCATCAAAAAAACAAGACAAATTATTTTTCCTATATGATAGCGGTAATATTAGAACATCATTTAGATGCTATCAAAAGTTGAAAATAATAAAAATTTATGTATTATTTGTTAAATAGCAACCTTTACTAGAAATTTTAAACAACGTTTTATTTTAACAAATTTTTACGTTATAATTAGCATAAGGAAAGGTGATAGACTATGTGGAAAGAAATATTTATTGAAACTAATAGTTTTGAGAATATGTATAATGAAAGCAGTTTTATTGGCTGTGGTGATAGTATAGAATTATTAAAAAAAATGAAAGATAAAACAGTTGATTTAATTTTCGCTGATCCACCATACAACATTGGTAAAGACTTCGGAAAAGTGAAGGAAAAAGAGGCGTGGAAAACAAAAGAAGATTACATCAAATGGTGTAAATATTGGATTGATGAATGTTTCAGAGTATTAAAAGACGATGGAACATTTTATTTTATGACTGCAACACAATTTATATCATATCTGGATATCTATGTTCAGGAAAATTATAACGTATTGAGTAGAATTGTTTGGAGTTATGATAGTTCTGGTGTCCAATCAAAAAAAATTTTTGGAAGTCTTTACGAACCTATCTTAATGGTAAACAAGAGTCCAAAAGCAAAATATACATTTAATTATAAGGATATTTTAGTTGAAGCTAAAACAGGTGCTAAAAGAGGTTTAATTGATTACAGAAAAGACCCACCTCAACCATATAATACAAAGAAAGTCCCAGGTAATGTTTGGGAATTCCCTAGAGTACGATATAAAATGGAAGAATACGAAAATCACCCAACACAGAAGCCAGAAAAATTATTAGAAAGAATTATTCTAGCTAGTTCAAATGAGGGGGATATTGTTCTAGACCCATTCGGTGGTTCTTTTACAACAGCTGGTGTTGCTGTAAAATTAAACAGAAAAGCAGTTTCTTTTGATATTGAGGAAGAATACTTCAAAATTGGTATTAGAAGAACAGGAATCGCTACTCATTATAAAGGTGAAGAACTGAAAAAAGATAAGAGTAGAAAAACAAAAAATTTATCTAAAAATGTCAGAAC
>NZ_JAACYS010000083.1 GCF_009996845.1 Pallidibacillus pasinlerensis
ATGACTAAATGGTCAATTAAAACGCTTTGTCTTGTTCAGTTTTCAAGGTTCAATTTCATTAAAGTTAGCTTTGTTAACTTACTAACAAAACTTCTTTTTGTCAATATCTTTTTTGTGGATGATATTGAATTTTAAGTCACAAAAACGACTCCTTAATTTTATCACATCTATATCGTGATGTAAAGAACTTTTTAAAAAACTTTCAGTCGTAATTTTTTTACTGTTACAACGTATTAGATTTTATCAAGTTCGTTAAAATTGTCAACTGCTTTCTAAAGCTTTTTAACTTATTTTCGCAGCGACGAATATTAATATAACACTTTGAACAAAAACCGTCAATACCTTTTTTTAAAAAAACATTTAAGATTTTCATTTCAATTTCTAACATAGAATATATCATTTATATAGCCTATTTTCAACTAGGATAGTATAGAGAAGAGTAGTATTATATCCGTTAATTAATTATTTTTAACGTAAGCCCGAAATAAGAAAATGCGCACCTACAGGGTACGCATGACAAATAACCGTAAAAGCTCGATTTTTTTAATCAGTTTTACGGTTATTTCATTTATAAACTACATTCTTCTCGGATCATCTTCGACCAAGGCATGTACAAATCTAGAATGTCTGGATTTCTATGAATATCTAAATTAGGTAAATCCTTCAGTAATCTTACAAGATAATGATAAAAATCCACACCATTTGCTTTTGCTGTTTCAGCGATACTTAAACAAATCGCATTGGCCTTTGCTCCAGCTTCGCTAACCGAAAACAACCAATTTTTGCGACCAATAACATTGGGACGGATGGCATTTTCAGCTGGATTATTATGCATTTCAATTCGTCCATCTTTTAGGAATGCTTTTAGTTCCTTTGCTCGTTTGAGCGTGTACTCAGCTGCTTTAGCGATGGCGTTTTTCCCGAAGAAAGGTGAGTTTTCTATCCAGTTAAAGAACTTATCAACAATCGGCTTCGAATACTTTTTGCGTTTCTTTTTACGTTTGCTTGGAGATAAATGTTTAAACTCCCTTTCAAGTTGAAATAACTCATCGCAATATTTTACACCGATTCGTCCATTTTTACTTTCAGCCTTTAACCAATAACGACGAACATGAGCCCAACAATTTGCGAAGTTGACCCCTTTAATATTGTCATAGGCGGAATAACCATCGCAGATAATCGTTCCGGAATAATCACCAATAAATCCCTCAAGAACAGATCGAGCTCGTGATAAAGAGCTTTGAAAAAGAACGATGGTCGGACCTTGACTAGGCACACTTCGGTAAACCCAATTATAAGCATTAGATTGACCAGGTTTTCCATCTGACCGATTGATAATTTTCCCATAAGTCTCATCAACGTGTAATATTGATTTAGCCAACAATATACACTTCATTCGATCATAAATAGGCTGGAGCCAATCATGTGATGCTCGAATAACCCAATTCGAGAGATTTTTATCATTTGTTGTTAAACCGAAACGTTCCCATTCCTTTACCTGTCGATAAAGAGGTAAGTATTGTGAAAATTTATCGTAAATTACTTTTGCTAGGACACTGGGACCTGCGATACTCCGTTGGATGGGAGGTTGTGGTGCTCTTCCACGTTTTATTTGCGATTTTTGAGATAAATCACCTTTGCACTCTTTACATTCATAGGCATGTTCAATATGCTGAACTTTTTCCATTCTTGCTGGAATAAATTCAGTTTCTTCACGTACGATTTTGCTGCCTATTTCAGTCATTTGACCTTGGCAACAGTCACAAATTGTATTCTCTGGATGATGATGGATAGCCTTTACTTCAACATTATCATGTAATGAATCATTTCGTTTTTTATTTTGAGCTTTACGGACAACAGTATAAGATATCGTCTGTTGGCTTTGTTCTTCTGTGTGCTCAGATTCATTAAAAGACGGATCATCATCAAATAACGATGTTTGTCCATCTGGTACATTATATTTAGATTTCTCTGTTTTTGATCCATACAAAAGTTTCGTTAAATAGCGAACTTGCTCAGTCAATGTTTCAATCTGTTTGGATAATGCTTCATTCTGTTTATTAGATTGAGCCAATTGTTCTTCAAGTAATTGAATTAATTTTTCATTTTGATTTCGATTATTAGATGAAGCATTAGCCATCAGATTCACCACTTTTCGTTCAAATAAGTTAGTTCAAGTATACCATTCGAACATCAGTGAGAAAATAGTAAAAGTTATATTTTTATAGAAATTAAAATATTCCTTTTGGTGATTGCTGAATTGCTTTTGGTTGTTGAATGGATAACCCTTCAAGAAGCCAGCGAAGCTCTTGCTGCGTTAGGTTTCGAACTTCGTTTTCGTTTTTTGGCCATTGGAGTTTTCCGTTATCTAAACGCTTATAAAGCATGGCGAAGCCATCTCCGTCAAAATATAAACATTTATAGCGATCTTTGCTCCACCCAGAAAACAAGAAAATTGAATCTCCATAGGGATCAAGTTCAAAGGAATCCTGAATTAGTGTAGCTAATCCATCAATTCCTTTTCTCATATCTGTTTTACCACAAATAATATAAATATTTTTGACACTCGTATAATCATGTCTCATAGATTTTTCAGCTCCCTCATTACGGTTTGTATGATGTGCTCATCAACGCCGTTAGTGAAGGTAATTTCAACGTTGCCCGATTTGATCGTACAAGTTGAATTTGAAGAGGGGGTGGCTGGAATTGTAGATGTAATATTTTCAGTTTCGGGATGTAATGTAACGGGGACTATCGTCAGTTTTTGTTCAGGCATGAAAAGCACCTCCTTTAATTGATATCTAAATCTTATCAAGAGGTGCTGCTCAAATATATGCGTTGTTTGAATGGGGGCTTACTTTTTAACAGTGTTTAATGAAAAGATTGTTAGTCCTAATATAACTACTATTCCTCCTAAAATTTGCGTCCAAACTAAAGATTCTCCTAAAATAAAAAATGCCAAAATCGCCGCTCCTACAGGTTCAAACAATATTGCCATTGAGATAACATTCGTACTAACCCATTTAATCGCTAAATTAAATAGTGAATGACCTAAAAGGGTTGCAACAATTGCTAACAATAAAAAGTATAACCAGTCTTCTGCAGGATATGGATATAACGCTTCTCCTTTAATGACGACATAAATGAATAAAGTAAGCGAACTCATAAAATATATTATAAATGTATATGTAATCATTGAAATTCTTTTACGAATTGATTGACCGATTAATAGATAAGCTGTGATTAAGCCGCACGCAATTAAAGCTAATATATCTCCAAGAATTGCTGCTTCGTCTAGATAGAAATCTCCCCAACTTATAATGATACATCCACCAATTGTAATTATGGCACTAATTATTGATTTTATTGATAACGGTTCTTTAAAAAAAATGTAAGTTCCGATAAAAGAAAACAACGGTTGCATAGTTACCAAAACCGTTGAACTAGCGACGGAAGTGTAATTCAATGATTCAAACCATAAAATAAAATGAAATGCTAAAAAAGCGCCGGCTATAGTTGATAATAAAATATCTTTTTTTGTCATATATTTTAACTCTTTTACATATTTAATAAGAAAAAGTGGTGACATTAAAAGAACTGAGAAAAATAAGCGATAAAAAGCGATAACTCCCGATGGTGCTGAAGAGAGTTTTACAAATATAGCGGAAGTCGATACTGAAATTACCCCAATTAGTATTAATATATATGGATTTAAAACTAGTTTCATCATTATTATTAACTCTCCAATTCAAATTTTTATATAATATATATGAGAGAATTATATAAGAAAAAATAAAATAATGTAAGAAGGAGAATGAATTTTGATCGATTATATCGATATAGAAGTCCTAATAAAATTAGGTATTACTGGCCTTTTAGGATTGATAATAGGACTGGAAAGGGAAATTAAAAAGAAACCACTAGGCTTAAAAACCTCTCTAGTCATTTCTATTGTTTCTTGTTTATTAACAATTGTATCTATTGAATCAGCATATATAGTTACAGGTTCAACAAGCGGTGTCAATATTCAAATGGATCCTCTTCGTTTAGCAGCTCAAATCATATCTGGTATTGGTTTTCTAGGGGCGGGAGTTATATTACGTCGCGGTAATGATAGCATTTCCGGGTTAACGACAGCAGCAATTATTTGGGGAGCAGCAGGTATCGGTATAGCCGTGGGAGCAGGGTTTTATATCGAAGCAATTGCAGGAGCACTTTTAATAATAATTAGTGTAGAATTTATTCCATTTATCATGACTTTAATTGGACCAAAACAATTAAAGGAAAGAGATATTGCCCTAACATTAACAGTTGAAAATAAAGAACAAGTAAAAAATATAATTGAAGAAATAAAAAAACTTAAAATTTCTGTGCAAAAACTACGTATCCAAGATGTTGAAGATGGAAAACATTTGATTAAACTAAATATCGGGGTAAGTTATAAATTAGAATTAACCGATTTGTATGATATTGTGTCGAAATTAGATGGGGTTAAAAAAGTAGATATCGAAAGTTTGCATTAAATACTTTTTTATTTATTAGCAACCGTTCCCGTTATTAACTGCTATTCCACAAAAAAAGAATGACCATTTATTTACTTTGAACGTATTAGTTCAGTTTTATTTTGGTCATTCTTTCTATATTAATTCATAAAATTACTCTTCTATTATATATACATTAAACCCAAGCTTTAACGCATACTCAGCCAATCGTTCTGCATTATCTCTATTAGCAAAGGCACCAATTTGAACTTTATATAACGAGTTTCCCCTACCACTATATTTTTTCTCTACTTTTTCACTTAAGTTTAATGCTTTTGCTATCCCATTTGCATGTCCTCTCGCTAGCTTTTTAATAAATCTAGGATTTTTCAAACGTTCTACATCTAGTTTTGTGTCAATAAAACCATTTTCAGTTAAAATCGCTGGCATTTTTGTCGCGCGAAGAACATGAAAATTCGCTTGTTTTTCTCCTCGATTTGTAAAATCTACTTGTTGTAAGATTTCATTATGAAGTAATTTTTGATAAGTTCTTGTTCGTTGACTTACTCTCGGATAAATAAAACTTTCAAACCCTGTTCCTCCTCCAGCATTAATATGAATTGACACGTAAAGGTCTGCACCCCAATGATTTGCAGCATCTGTTCGCTTTTGCAAACTAACCGATTCATCTTTATTTCTTGATAATTTTACTGAAACATTTTCATATTCATTAACAAGGATTTTTTGAAGTTCTTTTGAAATTTGTAAAGTTATGTTCTTCTCCTGTAAGCCGTTTGCGACCGCCCCCGGGTCCATACCACCGTGACCTGGATCAATATAAATCTTAACCATTTTTAACCCTCTCCTTTTAAAAATTTGTTCTTCCAATTTTGTTATGAGAGTTTGCATAGAAAAGGGTTAATCTTTTTTACAATCGTTGATTAACATATAATAATGAAGAAACTCGGATTCTACTAATCAAAAACAAACTCGGATTCTACTAATCAAAAACATATTTAATATGATACACCGGACCCGTCCCCCCGTACCAAAAAAGAGAGTTATTCAGTAGTTACCTTATAATAGTAGGTAATTACTATGAATAACTCTCTTAAGATTAATTATGCAAAAATTCCTCTCGATTTTTCGTAAGTATCAATTTTATCGCTAAGCTTTAAGGTTAAATCTATTTCATCCCAGCCATTCATTATTTTTTCTTTATGGTCTTGAGGAAAGTCGAAGTGAACGATGTTGTTGTCTTCATCGATAATTTTTTGGTTTTCAAGATCAATTTGTAATTCATACTTCGATTGTTCTGCTTTTTCAATCCACTTTTGAATTTGCTCTTTTTCTAATTGTATTACTACAATCCCATTTTTTAATGAGTTATTATAAAAGATGTCAGCAAAACTTGGGGCAATAATAACTTTAAACCCGTAATCAAGTAGTGCCCAAGGAGCATGTTCTCGAGAAGAACCACAACCAAAGTTCTCACCAGTAAGAAGGATACTTGCTCCTTTATACTTCGGATCATTCAAACTAAAATCGTTACGTTCATTTCCATTTTCATCAAAACGCCAATTGTAAAAAAGGAATTGTCCAAAGCCGGTACGCTCAATTCGTTTCAAAAACTGCTTCGGTATAATTTGGTCTGTATCTATATTATCGCGGTCTAATGGATATATAAATCCGGTATGTTTTCTCATCGCTTCCATCCTATGCACCTCCTATTGTAGTACCTCTTGAAATTTTCGTACATCAACAAAATGTCCAGCAATTGCTGCTGCTGCCGCCATCTCTGGACTAACAAGATGCGTACGTGCTCCAGTTCCTTGTCTACCTTCAAAGTTACGGTTTGACGTTGAAGCACATCTTCCACCTGGAGGAACGATGTCTTCATTCATACCAAGACACATACTACATCCTGAATCACGCCATTCAAAACCTGCGTCTTTAAAAATTTGATCAAGACCCTCTTTTTCTGCTTCAGCTTTAACGACCCATGAACCTGGTACGACAATTGCCCGCTTAATATTTGGATGAATTTTTCTACAACGAACAATCTCAGCTGCTTTTCGTAAATCAGATAGCCGTGAGTTTGTACAAGAACCAATAAAGACATGGTCAATTTCAATTTCTGTCATCGGTTGATTTTCCTCTAGTCCCATATATTCTAAAGCTCTTTTCACTTCATCTTTATTATCAACTTCAGCAAGGCTTGGTGTCCTTCCACTAATCGGTACACACATCCCTGGATTTGTTCCCCAAGTAACTTGAGGTTCAATTTCTTCAGCTCGTATCGTTACCGTTTTATCATATTCCGCACCTTCATCCGTCGCAAGAGCCAACCATTCTTCAGCAATTCGGTCAAACTCTTCACCTTTTGGTACGTATCTTCTACCTCTTAAATATTCAATTGTCTTTTCATCAGGACTAATTAGTCCAGCACGTGCACCTGCTTCAATGGACATATTACATACAGTCATGCGACCTTCCATCGTAAGATCCCGGATCGCTTTTCCTGTATATTCGATTATATAACCTTGACCAAAACTTACTCCGAACTTCGCAATAATAGCAAGAATTAAATCTTTTGCCGTTACTCCTGGTCCTAGGTCACCTTCAACATGTACATTTAATGTTTTTGGCTTCCTTTGCCAAATTGTTTGGGTTGCCAAAACATGTTCCACTTCACTTGTTCCAATACCGAACGCAATTGCACCGAATGCACCATGGGTAGATGTATGACTATCTCCACAAACTATTGTTTTACCTGGTTGGGTTAAACCAAGTTGCGGACCAATTACATGAACGATACCTTGGTCAGGGTGAAACATATCTGCTAATTTAATGTCAAACTCCTCACAGTTTTTCTTTAATGTTTCTAATTGTTTTTTAGCAATTTCATCGCGAATCACTTCACGATTAATGGTAGGAACGTTATGATCCATCGTAGCAAATGTCAAATCTGGTCTTCTCACTTTACGATTATTAATTCGTAGCCCTTCAAAAGCTTGTGGAGAAGTCACTTCATGAATCAGATGCAGATCGATATATAATAAATCCGGATGCCCCTCTTCACGATGAACTACATGTTTTTCCCAGATTTTTTCAATAATTGTTTTTGGCTTTCCCATTGATATCCCCCTTTAATCTTTATTTTGAAAAAATTCCTTCTGCAACTTTATCAGCAATAATTGACGTAACTTCATCTGTTGTTACAATTTTTCCATTTTCAATCTGTAAGTCTGGTGTATGATAACCTTCAATTAATGTTTCGTTCACTGCTTCTTCAATGATCGTGGCTTCTTTGTCTAACCCGAAAGAATAACGCAACATGAGTGCTGCAGATAAAATCATGCCTAGAGGATTAGCTACCCCTTTACCTGCAATATCTGGTGCGGAACCGTGAACAGGTTCATAAAGACCAAATGAATCAGAGCGAGTACTTGCAGACGGTAGCATTCCTAGTGAACCTGTTAGGACTGATGCTTCATCACTTAAAATATCACCAAACATATTTTCCGTAACGATGACATCAAAACTACTTGGATTCGTAATAAGTTTCATACTAGCAGCGTCAACATACATATGTTCCACCGTTACATCAGGATAATTTTTACTTTTTTCATTAACAATTTCGCGCCACATTTTACTCGATTCAAGTACGTTTGCTTTATCAACAGACGTTAAACGCTTCTTACGCATTTGTGCAAATTGGAAAGCTTTTTCTACAATTCTTTCAATCTCATTTTTTTCGTAATAAAGTGTATCGACAACGGCTTCACCGTTGTTTCTCCGCTCACTCGGTTGACCAAAGTAAAGTCCGCCCGTTAGTTCTCTTACAATTAACAAATCACTATCTTTAATAATTTCTTCTTTTAAAGGTGAAGCATGAATTAATGCAGAAAAACCTTTTACAGGTCGTAAATTTGCAAACAACCCTAGTTCTTTCCTAATTTTCAGTAATCCTCTTTCAGGACGGATCTCTGCCGGGAGGGAGTCCCATTTCGGACCCCCAACCGCACCTAGTAATACTGCATCCGCTCTTTGACATGCTTCAAGTGTTTCCTTTGGTAATGGTGTATTAAATTCATCAATGGCGCTGCCACCAATTTGTTTTTCAATAAATCCAAATGAATGATTAAAACGTTCAGCAATCACTTGTAAAACCTTTTTTGCAGAATATATAATTTCTTTTCCTATTCCATCGCCTGGTAGTAATACAATTCGTTTTTCCAATGTTTCCTCCTCCAATGGACCGTAAAATTTATTAGGTATTAAATTGTTGCTGGTGCTTTTTCTTCTGTACTTTTCTTAATTAAATAGCGATTCACCGCATTAATATAAGCATTAGCTGAAGCTTCCAATACATCAGAGGCAGTTCCTCTTCCGTTAAATGTATCTCCGTTTACATCCAATTGAACTGTTGATACAGCTAGTGCATCCTTTCCACCACCGATGGAACTAATTTGATAGTCTAGTAACTTCGTATCTTCAATAATTAGTGCATCGATTGCTTTATATAAAGCTTCAACACTACCATTTCCAGTACATGCTGTTTGTACAACTTGTTCATCTGGTCGTTTAATTGATACAGTTGCTGTTGGAATATTCGCTGTTCCTGTGCCATATTGAATTTGGAACATTTCCAACTCATATTTTTTAATTTGATGTGTATTTGTTGTAATTTCCATTAAAATGGCAGTAATGTCATCATCGGATACTTCCTTTTTCCGATCCGTTAGTTGTTTAAATTGTTTAAATGCAACATTTAATTTTTCATCAGAAAGTGTGAAGCCTAATTCATTTACTTTTTCTTTAAATGCATGTCTTCCTGAATGTTTACCTAACACAATAGAGTTTGAATTTACGCCGACTAACTCAGGTGTTATAATTTCATATGTCAAGGTATTTTTCAGAACCCCATCTTGATGAATACCTGACTCATGAGCATAGGCATTTCGGCCGATGACGGCTTTATTCGGCTGTACTGCAATGCCTGTGAATTTTGCAATGAGATCGCTTGTGCGTTTAATTTCATCTAATTTTAAATCGGTATGGTATGGGTAATAATCAGAGCGAATTTTTAACGCAACAGCGATCTCTTCCAAGGCAGCATTTCCTGCACGCTCACCAATTCCATTAATTGTTCCTTCCACTTGTGTAACCCCATTTTGTATTGCCGCTAAAGAGTTGGCTACTGCCATGCCCAAATCATCATGACAATGACAAGATAGTGCAACTTTATCAATATTTGATACCCTTTCACGGATATATTTGAACATATTTCCATATTCTTCAGGCATCGTATAACCAACCGTATCTGGCAAGTTAATAACGTTTGCTCCAGCAGTAATGACCTTTTCTACAATTTCCACTAGGAAATCCCAATCAGAACGTGTAGCATCTTCAGCTGACCATTCTACAATCGGAAAACGTTGTTTCGCGTATTTCACCATATTTACTGACGTTTCAATTACTTCTTCAGGCGTCATGTTAAGCTTATATTTCATGTGAATTGGAGAAGTAGCTAGAAATACGTGAATAGCTGGTTCTTCTGCACCTTTTAAAGCTTCCCAAGCTATATCGATATCTTTTTGCACTGTTCTCGCTAATGCAATTACGGACGTATCTTTAATCGTATCAGCAATTGTTTTAACCGCTTGAAAGTCACCTTCAGATGAAGCTGGGAAACCGGCCTCAATGCGATCTACTCTAAGCCTTTCTAAGTGTCTAGCAATCTCCAATTTTTCCATAACATTCAAGTTCACACCTGGTGTTTGTTCACCATCTCTTAGCGTAGTATCGAAAATTTTAATTTTAGTCATAATCGTTTCCTCCCTTTAAACTTTTTTGATTTTTTTACTAGTAGACATTCATGCTGTTTCATTTTTTTATTATTTATTTTCCAACACTTTATTGAATTATTTTAATAAAGCGTTGGTTTAATACCAATATAAAAAAGCTCTCTTCTCCCACAAAAGGCACTATAAGACCTTCCATTGGGGAGAAGAGAGCTTCCTCTTTCTCGGTACCACCCATGTTCGTAATATCCTCACGAATATTACCTCATGAAGCTAGAGAAAATTTATATACAAATATTGTCGCAAAATCGCGACGCTACTCTAGCTTCCTTTTGATAACGGGTAGTGTTACCCGGCCAAACTTAATTGGTATTAACCGTTCAGTCTGGCACTCAGGGATGAGACTGAAACAGTGTGTATTTCCAGGTTTCCACCCTCCCCGGATCTCTATAAATACAGGCTCACTGTTCCATAGTCCCTTCATCGTTTTATTTGAATAATGTATTATTGTTTTAAAATTTAAAATTAATTTTATTGTTCATTATAATAAGATATTTAAAATAAATAATCAAGTGTTTTTTGTTATTTTTTTAGCCTTATTTAATTAATTGCTTTTTTTGCGACTTTTCTGAACGACCAACAAAGTCTGTTACAGCACCTTTAGCTGCACTGGAAACGGTATGAGCATATTTCCCTAAAATTCCTTTACTATACAATGGTGGCGCGACCCAGTTCTTCCGACGTTGCTCTAATTCTTCCACAGATAAATCGACAGATAGCTCTCTTTTTCCTGGATCGATTGTTATGATATCCCCATCTTCAATTAGTGCAACTGGACCACCAACTTGAGCTTCTGGTGCAATGTGTCCAATTACTAACCCGTGGGTACCTCCAGAAAACCGCCCATCAGTTAATAGAGCAACCTTTTCATCTAAGCCTTTTCCAACAATAATTCCTGAAAGGGATAGCATTTCTGGCATGCCTGGTCCACCTTTAGGTCCAACATAGCGAACAATAATAACGTCCCCTTCTTTAATTTCATTGTTTAAAACAGCCTTAGTTGCTTCTTCTTCAGTATTAAATACTCGTGCAGGTCCAACATGACGATCAACCTTAACACCAGACATTTTGATGACCGCTCCTTCTGGTGCTAGATTCCCTTTTAAAACAATTAATGGACCATCTTTTCTAAGCGGCTTGTCTAATGGCATAACGACTTTTTGCCCTTCTTTTAATTCTGGTGCATTCTCTAAATTTTCTGCCAATGTTTTTCCAGTAACAGTTAAACAATCTCCATGCAATAATCCTGCATTATATAAAACTTTCATTACCGCTTGTGTACCACCAGCTTCAAATAAGTCTTGCATAACGTATTTTCCACTTGGTTTTAAGTCAGCAATATGCGGAGTTTTTTCTTGTATTCTATTAAAATCACCATACGTCAAGTCAACACCAACCGAATGAGCAATAGCTAACAAGTGTAAATATGCATTTGTTGATCCACCTAAAGCCATCACAACGGTAATTGCATTTTCAAAAGCTTTTTTCGTCATTATATCTTTCGGATAAATTCCTTTTTCAAGCAAGTTATAAACCGCTTTCCCTGCTTCGTATACATCGTCTACTTTTTCACTAGACTCAGCAGGATGGGACGCACTACTTGGCAAGCTCATTCCTAATGCTTCAACCGCAGAAGCCATTGTATTTGCTGTATACATACCACCACATGCCCCTGCTCCTGGACAGGCTGCACATTCGATGTCCCTTAATTCCTTCTCACCAATTTTACCTGCATTAAATTGACCAACACCTTCAAAAACGGAAACTATATCGATATCTTTTCCATGTAATATACCAGGTTTTATCGTACCTCCATAAACGAAGACTGCTGGAACTTCACTATTCGCGATTCCCATTAAGCATCCTGGGATATTTTTATCACAGGAACCGATGGCAACTAAACCATCCATGTTTTCCGCTCCAACAACGGTTTCAATCGAATCTGCTATTAAATCACGACTTGGTAAAGAGTACCGCATCCCTTGTGTACCCATAGAAATTCCATCCGAAACTGTAATGGTATTGAACACGAAAGGTACACCACCGGCATCTTTTACACCTTGTTTTGCTCTTTCTGCTAACGAATCTAAATGAATGTTACACGGTGTGACTTCTGCCCAAGTACTAGCTACACCTATCATCGGCTTTTTAAAATCCTCATCGGTTACACCTACTGCCCGAAGCATTGCTCGATTCGGTGATCTCACCGGACCATCAAAAGCATGACTTTTAATTCTTAAATCTTTTTTCACACTCATGTTGTATTCCCCTTTCATTTCTCATTTTGTAATTGAATATATGTAAACTAGTAAATTAAAAAACTAGCTTTTTATTGATTTTTCATCAGTTGAAAATTGTGCACTCCTATGAAGTTTTATAGTCCATTATAAAATTAATTTTCAAATTTTCAATAGCTTTAGATTAAAATATTTTTTTAAAATT
>NZ_JAACYS010000084.1 GCF_009996845.1 Pallidibacillus pasinlerensis
AGGAC
The DNA here is from genome assembly GCF_009996845.1 of Pallidibacillus pasinlerensis. Classification (GTDB taxonomy): domain Bacteria; phylum Bacillota; class Bacilli; order Bacillales; family Caldibacillaceae; genus Pallidibacillus; species Pallidibacillus pasinlerensis. The sequence goes on from NZ_JAACYS010000084.1 coordinate 6, forward strand.
AAAACGTCATAGAAATTGTCCAGAAGTGTCTTTCATAGGCTTTATGAAGGACAAAACGGCGTAGAAATTGTCCAGAAGTGTCTTTCATAGGCTTTATGAAGGACAAAACGTCATAAAAATTGTCCAGAAGTGTCTTTCATAGGCTTTATGAAGGACAAAACGTCATAGAAATTGTCCAAAAGTGTCTTTCATAGGCTTTATGAAGGACAAAACGTTATAGAAATCGTCCAAAAGTGTCTTTCATAGGCTTCATGAAAGACAAAACGTCATAGAAATTGTCCAGAAGTGTCTTTCATAGGCTTTATGAAGGACAAAACGTCATAGAAATTGTCCAGAAGTGTCTTTCATAGGCTTTATGAAGGACAAAACGCCGTAGAAATTGTCCAGAAGTGTCTTTCATAGGCTTTATGAAGGACAAAACGCCGTAGAAATCGTCCAAAAATGTCCTTCATACATTACAAACACAACGCGCACAAACCCGCCCCTCAACTCTGACTACTCAAAAGGCGTTTTACTTATTTGAAAAGCAATAGCTAACTTATCACTGTGGTCTATACCACACATTAATAATCGACCTTGTTCATCAAGTTCATAATGGGTCAAGCCTTCGCCGTACACCCAGCCTGAGTCAATTTTTAACCCAATTCGGTACGGTCCTTCACCAGCGATCGTTCCGCGTTCATAACGAATTTTCACATTCCGCACAAAAGCACTGGCATTAAAGAAATTCTCATCGATATGAGTTGAATACGCGCCGTTTGTTGTTTCAACATGTATATATACATCTTCATTTACAAATTGATCGATTATTTGCTGCACTTTGGTTTTTTCAATTGGTTCCACAACAAATCTCCCCTTTTTGAAAACTATCTATAGTTTACTAAAAAAATACAAAGAATGCGATGACAATAGTACATACTCGTTGAAAATTGTACGTATATATATTTTCCTTTTTAAATTAATGAAAAAGAATAAGATCAAACGATTGCACAAAAAACAACGAAAAAACTAAGTTTTATAAACCTTTCTCGGGTATGTAAAACAACAAAATTTAGAAAATGAAACAAAAATGCCATAAATATACGTTTTATAAAATTGATAATTTTGTAGATTTCTGTTAATATAATAATAGTTTTATGCAAACGTTTTCCCTAGATGCATAAAACAACCAAAAGGGAATCGGAATTTAGCCCTTTTCCTTTTACATTCAGTGTAAGCGATTACCAAGCGTAACGGGAAAATAGCTTTTCTATAAGTAAACAAAAAAGGAGCGATTTTTGTGAGAAGTAAAAAACGATTTTCTAAGTTTTTAACATTTTTCTCCGTAATAGCAGCATTAATGTTGGTATTAGCGGGGTGCGGTGGTTCAGGAGGCGAATCGAAATCTTCTGATCAAATTACGATTGATATTATGCAAGTGAAAGTAGAATTCAACTCTCAGTTTAAAGAACTTGCGAAAATTTACGAAAAGGAAAATCCGGGAGTGAAAATTAATATTACGAGTGTTGGTGGAGGTACAGACTATTTAAGCCAACTGAAAACGAAATTTGCTTCCGGTGATGAACCTACCATCTTCAGTTTATCAGGACCTGTGGAAGTTGAACAATTTAAAGATAAAATTGTGGACCTTTCTGAAACAAAGGCTGCAGAATTGGCTCTTGAGGGAACTCTTGATGCCGTAACAACAGAAGATGGACAAGTAATCGGCTTGCCTTATAACTTGGAAGGGTATGGTTTAATTTATAATAAAAATGTCTTCGAGAAAGCAGGCATTAACGCTGAAGAAATTTTAACTTACGAAGATTTGGAAAAAGCAGTAAAAACATTAAACAGTAAAAAAGAAGAATTAGGTATCGAAGCTGTATTTGCGCTTCCGGGTAAAGAAAAATGGGTGATGAGTAACCATTTAGCCAACGTTTACTTAGCACCTGAATTTAACCATAGCGTGCTAGAAGCCTGGAACTCGCCGACAGTAGCCTTTGAAAAGAGTGACGAGTTTAAGAGAATGTTAGATTTACAAGCAAAGTATTCGATTCAACCGGTATTAAATCTAGATTATTCTCAACAAGTTGAACAATACTTCTCTTTAGAAAGTGTTGCGATGATTCAACAAGGTAACTGGGTATATCCATCTATTTACCAAATGGACTCTGATTTTGCAGAAAATAGTATTGGGATGATTCCAATTCCTGCTGAAGGATTAGAAGGACATCTACCGGTAGGTGTACCAAATTACTGGGCAGTTAACAGTAACAAAGATGAAAAAACAATCCAAGCTGCCAAAGATTTCTTAGACTGGATGTACACGTCTGAAACAGGTAAAGATTATGTACTAAATGAATTTAAGTTTATTCCAGCTTATGGAGGTTATGATGCCGACCAAATTTCTGATCCATTATCCAAAACCGTTTATGAGTATTCTGAAGCAGGAAAAACAATCGGTTGGGTATTCTCAGGCTACCCTGTTTCATGGGAACCTGATACATTTGGTCCAAACATACAAAAATATTTAGATGGAAAAATGTCCTGGGATGAGTTAATTGAAGATTCTATTGTCAGTTGGGAAAAATTGAAGAAATAATGAAATTTTATCAAGTAGAAAGCTAACAAATAACCCCTTTCTATTGTTAGCTTTCTAACTCTATAGTTGAGATTACGGAAGAAAATTCAGCCAAAATATACTGGGAGGAAACAACTGTGCAAAATAAAAGTGTAACGTTTTGGCTTTTTTTAACCCCTGTCTTATTAAGTTTAAGTCTAGTTGTCATTGTTCCACTACTGTTAGGCGTTTTTTACTCCTTTACAAACTGGGACGGATTGACTTTTACACAATTTGTCGGGTTTGAAAACTATATCCAAATTTTCCAAAATGATTCCTTCATAAATGCATTATGGTTTACAACAAAGTTTACGATTGCCTGTGTAATTTTACTTAATATAACAGGTTTGGGATTAGCGTTACTCGTGACTAGGAATCTAAAATCGAAAAACTTTTTAAGAACTGTATTTTTTATGCCGAACTTAATTGGTGGTCTAATTTTAGGTTTTATTTGGCAATTTATTTTTATTAATGTATTTGATTTTGTCGGCCGAATGCTTGGTCAAGAATGGCTTTTAGGTTGGCTTTCAAATGAGACGACCGGATTTTGGGGACTTGTTATATTGATGGTTTGGCAAATGGCTGGTTACATCATGATTATTTATATTGCCTACCTTGAAAGTGTTCCTCAAGAACTAGTGGAAGCAAGTGAGATTGACGGGGCTACAAGTTTTCAAAAACTTCGTTATGTCATTTTCCCTCTTGTTCGTCCAGCATTCACAGTAAGTATGTTTTTAACTTTATCCAACTCATTCAAAATTTACGATCAAAACTTATCACTTACAAATGGTGGTCCGTACGACTCGACACAAATGTTAGCCATGGATATTGTAAGAACAGCATTTGAAAGTAATCAGATGGCTTTAGGAGAAGCTAAGGCTGTTATATTCTTTCTCATTGTGGCCGCTATCGCATTAACACAAGTGTACTACAATAAGAAACGCGAGGTGGAAGTATAATGAAAAAGAAAAAAGGGCTCATAATCCTTGAAGTTATTGGACTTCTTTTAGCACTCCTTTGGTTAGCGCCATTTTACTTAATGATTGTCAATGCTTTTAAAACTAAAAAAGGAATATTCTCCGATGTAATCGGTTTACCCGAAGAAGCAACATTCGAAAACTTTAAAGAAGCTTTTGTTGATTTGAACTTTATGAACTCACTATTCAATTCATTGCTAATTACCATTATAAGCGTCTTGATTATTATCTTTTTCTCGGCAATGGCAGCTTATGCACTCCAACGAAATTCAAGTAAATTGAGTAAAACATTATTATTAGTTTTTGTTGCAGCGATGTTGATTCCATTCCAATCGGTAATGATTCCGCTTATATCCATTTTTGGTAATGTAGAAATGCTGAATCGTGCTGGGTTGATTTTTATGTATTTAGGATTTGGTTGTAGTTTATCTATTTTCCTTTACCACGGCAGTTTAGCGGGAATTTCCAAATCATTGGATGAGGCTGCCATTATCGATGGGGCAAACAGATTACAAATTTTCTGGCATATTATTTTTCCAATATTAAAGCCAATCTCCATTACTGTTGCCATTTTAAATGTAATCTGGATTTGGAATGATTATTTATTACCATCTCTTGTTTTAAGTGGTGAAAATGAAACGATCCCACTTCGGATGTTTTATTTCTTTGGTCAATATACAAAACAATGGCATTTAGCTTTAGCTGGGTTGACACTCGCTATTATCCCAATCATTATCTTTTATTTCATTTCGCAAAAACATATTATTAAAGGTGTAGTTGAAGGTGCGGTAAAATAAAGATATGTAAATCCCTATTTCATCATATAGAGGAGGAAAAGGCATAACGATGGGTGTCACGATTAAAGATGTAGCAAAAAAAGCCAATGTGTCTCCTTCAACAGTTTCTCGTGTTTTAGCTGATAGCCCAAAAATAAGCGAAAAGACAAAACAACATGTTCGTAAAGTTATTGATGAATTAGGTTATCATGCAAACTTAAATGCACGGTCTCTCGTGAGAAAAAGGACTCAAACGATTGGGATTGTGTTGAAAAACTCCGATAAGGAGGCATTACATTCTACATTTGCTCCTGAGGTTTTAAGGGGGATCAGTGCAATTTGCAGTAAATATGGTTACAGTATTCGTTTAACGACCGGTGAATCTGAAGAGGAAATTTTTCAAGATGTTGAAAAAATGGTGCAAGGAAAGCAAGTTGACGGGATTATTGTTCTTTATTCAAAAAGAACAGACCATGTCGTCCCTTACTTAGTGGAACGTGAATTTCCGTTTGTAATTATAGGTAAACCCGCAAAATATACAAATGAAATCTCTTATGTGGATAACGATAATATCCAAGCAGCAATGGACGCAACGAATTACTTAATCGAAAAATGCCATAAACGTATTGCCTTTATTAGTGATGATCCGACTTATGAAGTTGCACAAAAGCGTTTAATCGGATATAAACAAGCAATGCAGATGAATCATTTGGATGTGCCTAATGAATATATTCATCATCTTAAGAATAACTATGATGAAGGATACCGGCTTGTAAAAAAGTTAATGTCTTTACCGGAACCGCCAACCGGTATTGTTGTTACCGATGATTTTAACGCATTAATTGTTTTATCCGTTTTACACGAATTAAATTTCAATGTGCCAAATGATGTAAGCTTGATCAGCTTTAATAATTCGGTAATTGCAGATGTTACGTATCCAAAACTAACATCAGTAGATATTCAAATCTATCAACTAGGATTTGAAACAACACAATTACTTATTAAACAATTGAATGAACCAGAACATACCAAAAAAAGTGTCATTATCCATAGTGTCATAGAAGAACGGAACTCATGTAAAAGTTTATGTAACCATCAACCAAAATAAAGAGAAATCGATTATTCACTTTTTAGTATTTAAAAAAAGCTTTGCCTACCTTTTGCAAGAATGTTTGACCTGTCATGATTACAGGGGGTTGATACAAGGAGGAAGAAAGAAATGAAATCATCAAGCATAATGAATGGAATATATGCAATATGTGAATGGATTATGCGGTTTTCAGTAATAAATCTTTTGTGGTTAGTCTTTAATTTTCCGATTGTTTGGATTGCATTCAGTCTAATCTTTGCTGACCATAAAGACGAAGTACTGTTTCTTTCTCCTATCATTGCCTTATTAGCTCCATTTGTATTCTTCCCTGGGACACAGGCGATGTTTGCCGTTGTACGAGATTGGATTATCGGTAGAGATAGTAAAAGTTTAATAAGTTCATATTGGCACTATTATAAGGAAAACTACAGGAAAAGTATGGTCGCCGGAGCGGTTATAACATTGCTTTTTTCCGGCCTGATTATAAATATTGTCTATTTTAGTCAATCAAATGTGCTTTTCATGTTTCTTATGGTATTTATCGGTGTCATATTTCTCATCTTTACCGTGAACTTCTTCTCTGTATCGGCACATTTTGAACTTCGCTTGAAAAATTTAGTGAAAAATACATTTGCAGTTACATTTGGTAGTCCGTTACTCTTTTTTACAATTTTAATCTGTGGTGCACTTTTATTTATAATTAGTTTTCAAGCTTGGTATGTCTTTATATTTTTTGCAGGTTCATTATTTGCATTTTTGTCCTTTTCAGCATTTTACCGATTGTTTATTAAGTTAAAGAACGAAGCTAAGCAGTAGATTCATTTGAAAAAGAATGATCGAGGAGGGCGAATAGGGTGAAGGCATGGTGGAAGGATTGTGTTGTGTATCAGATATACCCTCGCAGTTTTTATGACAGCAATGGCGACGGGATTGGCGATTTACGTGGAATTATTGAAAAGCTTGATTATTTACAGGATTTAGGTGTCGATGTGTTATGGTTAAATCCTGTTTACCGGTCACCGAATGATGATAACGGTTACGATATTAGTGATTATTATCGCATCATGGATGAATTCGGCACGATGGATGATTGGGAAGAACTTTTAGAAGAAGTTCACGCACGTGGTATGAAATTAATCATGGACTTAGTCGTCAATCATACGTCAGATGAACATACTTGGTTTATTGAATCCAGGAAATCAAAGGATAATCCATACCGCGACTACTATATTTGGAGACCAGGTAAGGATGGCAAGGAGCCAAATAATTGGAGAAGCATATTTAGTGGATCTGCATGGCAATACGATGAAACGACAGGCGAATATTATTTACACTTGTTTAGTAAAAAACAGCCTGATCTAAACTGGGAAAATGAAAAGGTCCGAAAAGAAGTATATAACATGATGACGTGGTGGCTGGATAAAGGGATTGATGGCTTCCGGATGGATGTAATTAATATGATATCGAAAGTACCGGGATTACCGGATGCACCAAATCGAGCGGGTGAACGGTATGTAGATGGTGGACAATATTATATCAACGGACCAAGAATCCATGAATTTTTACAAGAAATGAATGAAAAGGTTTTATCAAAATACGATATTATGACGGTTGGTGAAATGCCCGGGGTTTCGGTAGAAGATGGAAAATTGTATACGAACCCAGAGCGAAAAGAGCTCCATATGATTTTTAACTTTGATCATATGGATGTGGATAGTGGACCTGGTGGTAAATGGGATTTAAAACCACTTCATTTGCCGAAATTGAAAAAGATTATGGCGAAATGGCAAACAGGTTTACATGGTGTTGGCTGGAACAGTTTGTATTTTAATAATCATGACCAGCCTCGGAGTGTGTCCCGATTTGGTAATGATCAAAAGTACCGTGTAACATCAGCGAAAATGTTGGCCACATCCCTCCATTTCTTGCAAGGTACTCCGTATATTTTTCAAGGGGAAGAAATAGGAATGACGAACGTCAGATTTGATTCAATCGATGACTATCGAGATGTTGAAACATGGAATCTGTATAAGGAAAAAATTGCAGAAGGTGTACCTGAGGAGAAAATTATGGAAGCAATCTATGTCAAGGGACGTGATAATGCCCGGACACCAATGCAATGGGATTCAACGGAAAACGCCGGTTTTACAACGGGTACGCCATGGATTAAAGTGAATCCGAATTATAAAGAAATTAATGTTGAAGCAGCTTTGGCAGATCAAAATTCCATTTACTATTATTATAAAAAACTAATCCAATTAAGAAAGACGAATCCGCTGATTGTCCATGGTGATTTTACACTCATAGACGGTGAAAATCGAAGGGTTTTCGCTTATTTGAGAACCTATCAAAATGAAAAATTGCTCGTTGTGACAAACTGGAGCAACGACCAATTGGAATTCCGACTACCGGATTTCATTAATTTTCATCCAGGGCAAATTTTAATAGCAAATTATGACGATGCAAATTTGAATCTTGAAAAAACAATTACCTTGCGCCCGTGGGAGGCGATTGTTTACAAAGGAAAATAAAAAGTAAAGAGGTGTACAGCAAATGAAAAAGACATGGTGGAAAGAGAGCGTTGTCTACCAAATATATCCGCGAAGTTTTAAAGATAGTAATGGTGATGGCATCGGTGACTTACGAGGAATCATTGAAAAGCTCGATTACTTAAAGGATTTAGGGATCGATGTCATCTGGCTATGCCCGGTTTACAAATCACCAAATGATGATAACGGTTACGACATTTCCGATTATCAAGATATTATGGATGAATTTGGTACGATGGACGATTTTGATGAACTCCTTGAAGAAGTTCATAAACGGGGTATGAAACTGATTATGGACTTAGTAGCTAACCATACAAGTGATGAACATCCATGGTTTATTGAATCACGTTCCTCAAAGGATAATCCGAAGCGGGATTGGTATATTTGGCGTGACGGAAAAGATAATGGCGAACCACCAAACAACTGGAAATCCATTTTCGAAGGTTCTGTCTGGGAATATGATGAAAAAACAGGTCAATATTACTTCCATCTTTTCTCGAAAAAACAACCGGATTTAAACTGGGAAAATGAAGAGGTGCGTGATGCGCTGAAAGAGATGGTTTGCTGGTGGCTGGATAAAGGAATTGACGGCTTCAGGATTGATGCGATCTCCCATATTAAAAAAGAGCCGGGATTTCCCGATTTACCGAACCCGAATAATGAAAAATATGTTGATGCGATGAAGTATACACGAAATGTAAAAGGAATCGAAAAATGGCTTGATGATTTTGCTAAAGATACATTTAAAAAATATGACATTATGACCGTCGGTGAAGCAAATGGTGTTACCGTCGAGGATGCGGACAAGTGGGTTGGCGAAGAAAACGGGTTTATGAATATGATTTTCCAGTTTGAACATTTAGGGTTGTGGGATAAAGATACTCGGGGACCTGTCGATGTTGTCAGACTGAAGAAAATTTTAACAAAATGGCAAAAGGGACTCGAAGGAATAGGTTGGAATGCGCTATTTTTAGAAAACCATGATCAGCCCCGTAGTGTTTCCGTCCTTGGTGATGATAAAAACTATTGGAAAGAAAGTGCCAAAATGTTAGGCGCACTGTACTTCCTAATGCAAGGAACACCATATGTTTACCAAGGTCAAGAAATCGGCATGACAAATGTGAAGTTCCCGAATATTGAAGATTATGATGATATTAGTATGCGAAATTATTATGAAGCGGAACGGGAAAAGGGTCGCCCCCACGAGGAGATTATGCGGGTAGTGTGGCGTAATGCCCGAGATAATACACGAACACCGATGCATTGGAACAATGAAAAGAACGGCGGTTTTACAACTGGCGACAAAACGTGGCTCGGCATGAATCCGAATTACGAAACGATTAATGTTGAAGCGCAACAAAAGGACCCGAATTCGATTCTTAATTTTTATAAAAAAATGATCCAAGTTCGAAAAGACCATGAATTATTTGTATACGGTACGTATGATTTATTGTTACCTGAACACCCACGGTTATTTATTTATACAAGAACATTAGAAGATCAAAAAGCTGTTGTTATTTGTAATTTTAGTAAGGAAAAAGTAACGTTCATTAACGATGGTGAACTGCGCTTTACGAAATCAAAACTATTACTTAACAACTATCCAGATGCAACAGATGAACTACCAACTTACTTAATTTTACAACCTTACGAAACAAGGGTGTATTTACTAGATTAATTTTTTGAAAAAGAAAGAGTAAGCAGTTTTACAGGGGCTGTCCGAAAAGTAGAAAATACAGACTTTTGATGAGGAAATTGGCGGCGACTCGAAAAAAATGCTTTCCATTTTTTCTGCGGTGCAAAATCAGTGAAGCATATTCAGAGTCCAGCGGGAACAGCAAAAGCCTTTGTGCCGAAAGCGAAGCGTCAGACACACGAGCCTATAGACCTGCGCAAACACGCTTGTGCGTTGAGGAGGCTGAGGCCGTGCCACTGGATGCGCGTCCGCCAAAGTACCGAATAATTCCATCAATAATGCTAAAAATTGACTTTTTGGACAGCCCCTTTACGTTAAACTTTTGATTAGGAGGAGACATTGTGAAAGAAGTTCAAGGAATACTTTTTGACTTGGACGGCGTAATCACAGATACAGCAGAATATCATTACCTTGCATGGAAGGAATTAGCGAATGAGCTCGGAATTGAAATTGACCACACGTTTAACGAACAATTAAAAGGGGTCAGTCGAATTGATTCGTTAGAAAAAATACTAGAATACGGTAATCGTGCACAAGATTTTACAAAGGAAGAAAAAAAAGCATTAGCTACTAAGAAAAATGAACATTATAAAAAGATGATTGCCAACATTACATCGGATGATTTGTTACCAGGTGTTAAAGAATTTTTAGAAGAAGTATAACAGGCGAACTTGAAAACTGGTATCGCTTCAGCTAGTAACAATGCCTTTAGTGTAATTGAATATCTTCAAGTAGGCGATTATTTTGATACAATTGTGGATGCTGCAAAGGTTGAAAAAGGTAAACCAGATCCGGAAGTGTTTTTAAAAGGAGCGGATCAACTAGGTGTTGAATACAGTGCATGTATCGGAATTGAAGATGCCGCCGCTGGTGTAAAAGCTATTAAAAGTGCAGGTATGTTTGCGGTTGGTATCGGTTCTGAAACAGAACTAGAGGAAGCAGATCTTATTTTATCTTCAACGGAGGAACTGTCCTTACAGAAGATTTTACAAGCCTATGAAAAACATTTAATAAAATAGTGAATTCCCCTTTAATATAAAAAATAAGCTGTTCCATTGGTTGATAGAGAACTTAATGGGACAGCTTATTTTAATTTATTTTATGCTTTTGATGTTGTAATCGTAGGACGATCTTCAGCGAATACGTTGTATGCACCATGCATAACCGGTCCAACATGCTCATTTAATTTCCAACCGTGTTTAATCGCAGTTGCAACAAACTCTTTTGCACGAACAACAGCATCGAATACATCTTCACCATTGGCAAGATTTGCTGTAATTGCTGCTGCGAAGGAACAACCTGCACCGTGATTGTAAGTTGTGTCAAGTTTTTCAGTTTCTAATAGGATGAATTCTTTACCATCATAATATAGGTCTACAGCTTTATCTGTATTCAGTGCCCGGCCGCCTTTAATAACGATATGTTTTGCACCGAGATCATGAATTTTTTCTGCTGCTTTTTTCATATCTTCAATTGTACGAATTGGTCCGTCAATTTGAGATAGTTGCCAAGCTTCAAAAAGGTTTGGCGTTGTTACAAGTGCTCTAGGTAAAAGCAATTCACGAGCCGCATCTACAGTTTCAGGAAGAAGTACCTCATCTTCTCCTTTACAAACCATTACAGGGTCAATTACGACTTTTTCCAATTTATATTGATCAATATATTTTGCACCTAATTCAGTAATCGCAACTGAACCTAACATTCCAGTTTTCATGGCATCTAAACCAACCGAAAAGGCACACTCAAGCTGTTTATCAACAATACTTGCATCAATTGGGAATACATTATGTTTCCAACCGTTATTCGGATCCATCGCAACGATTGATGTTAGAGCGTTCATTCCGTAAGTACCATGTTCTTGGAATGTTTTTAAGTCAGCTTGTATACCAGCACCGCCGCTTGTATCAGAACCAGCGAGTGTTAATGTTTTCTTCATTGTCAAAGTCCCCCTTACATACACAAAAGCTGTGAAAAAATTATAGTAGTAAAAATCTTATTCCTTATTATAACACTAAAGCCACAAAGTACAATAACACTAAAAATTTTATACTGTAAGTTTTTTGAAAAAAATAACCCTAAAAAGTGTTGCTTAAAATAAAAATGTTAGGGTGAAGAGGTGAATCGATGACAATTTGACGGAGATATTAAGTTGAAATGTCATTGAGAAGCTGTCTCGTAGACAAATTGTAGAAGGAAATGAGTCGAAATGTCATCGAGAGCGGTTGTCGTGGACAAAATGCAGAAGAATTCGAGTTGAAATGTCATCGAGAGCGGTTGTCGTGGACAAATTGAGGAAGGAAATGAGTCGAAATGTCATCGAGAGCGGTTGTCGTGGACAAATTGCAGAAGAAATTAAGTTGAAATGTCATCGAGAGCGGTTGTCGTGGACAAAATGCAGAAGAATTCGAGTTGAAATGTCATCGAGAGCGGTTGTCGTGGACAAATTGTGGAAGGAAATGAGTCGAAATGTCATCGAGAGCGGTTGTCGTGGACAAATTGAGGAAGGAAATGAGTCGAAATGTCATCGAGAGCGGTTGTCGTGGACAAAATGCAGAAGAATTCGAGTTGAAATGTCACCGAGAGCGGTTGTCGTGGACAAATTGAGGAAGGAAATGAGTCGAAATGTCATCGAGAGCGGTTGTCGTGGACAAAATGCAGAAAGTTATGAGTCCAAATGTCCACGAGAGCGGTTGTCGTGGACAAATTGAGGAAGGAAATGAGTCGAAATGTCATCGAGAGCGGTTTTCGCGGACACCCCTCCTAAAAATACTAAATCCAAACTTACTTAAGCCTCCATTTTTTCAATTTCATCAACGTCAACATCTTCACTAAGCT
>NZ_JAACYS010000085.1 GCF_009996845.1 Pallidibacillus pasinlerensis
TTCTTACCAAGAGAGTATCCTAAGAGTTTGAATCCGCTTTCAAATTTAAGGTGTGAAAAAAACTACCTATAAATACTTGACTCAAACAACTAAATATTGTCAGTATTTTGTACGCTTTTATAGTGCTCATCCCAATCCAACTTATGGGGAATGTATATAGAATTAGTCGACTGACAACGTGGGAAATTGATACGGTAAATATGTTGATAGCAGCAATAATTATAGTTGATGTTATAGGCGGTACAATTCTGCTTCTTTTACTAACAAGAAAGTGGTTAGGCGACCGAAAGGCAAACTTCTGGACCGTCATCCTTTGGATCCCTTATTTTGTTCTTTTTACCTATCTCATCGCATCCTTATTCCCGATTACTTACGGTGGCGATGCACCTAATCCTGTAACCGGTCTTATTGCATTAGGTGGACTGATCGTTTATCCGGTTTATATACTAATTCTCAATTTTCTTGGGTTTACAACAAAAAATAAAAAGTTAAATCCGGCTTAAAGTTAGCCTTAAGTTGTAAAAATCAAAATGTACACAATCCATACTAGTAAAAAATTCAAAGCTGGTTTGGGTTGTGTACATTTTATTTGAATCTGATTATGAGAAATATGGTCATGGGTTGCGACAAACGTTATACTTGAATAATAGAAATCCACAAACAAAGTCAGTAAGGAGACACATATGTTAAAAGTTTTACACGAAGACCAGTTTGATGAACTTTTTCAAATAATAGAAGAATCTTTTCCGATTGATGAATACAGGCCATATCCATCCCAACGTGCATTACTCTCCCAACCTCATTACCGGATTTTTACTTATGAAAAAGATCAAGAGCTTGCCGGTTTTCTCGCTACATGGGAAGGACCAGAGTTTATTTTCATTGAGCATTTTGCGGTAAAGACAAGTTTTCGCAACGGCGGCTTAGGTTCGAAACTGCTTCAGGAATTTTTAAAGCAACAAACAAAACCTGTCATACTTGAAATTGAACCCCCGGAAGGAGAGCTTGAAAAAAGACGTGCCAACTTTTATAAACGAAACGGCTTTAATCCGAACCCGTGGAGCTATCTTCAACCGGCCCTTGCCAAAGACCAAAGCCCGGTGCCCCTTGTCATCATGTCTTATCCAGAGCCTCTTGAAGAACATCAATTTCAATCATTTAAAGATTGGGTTTATACATATGTTTATTCCGTCGTCTAACGTATCAGGTTAGTAAAGTAAATATGATAAAAATAAATTGCCAAATGGTAGCACCCGTTTGGTATTCAGAAGAGAACGGTTGTTCGTTTAAAATAGTTGAGTAAGTACATGTGCCAAAAACGGCGATCCCGAATATGGGGTACTTTGCTTATTGTGTGGATAATCAAGGCTTGCTATTTGGGGTATCTGAATTTAATACTGAGGCAAAGTAGAAAAATTGATTTAATAAGGGGAGCCAGCTGAATTTAGTAGGCTCCTTTTAATATTAGTTTTAGAAAAGGTACATCAATATAGGACAGAAATAGAATTAAAACGTGAAAAAAACATGAATTATGAGGCATGATCCAAGTAGGATTTGCCTCCTTTTTTGTTGAATTATATAAACGGAGTTTAAATGAATTTGAAAGTCGGCGATATTATTCGTTTTGAAAGGACTTTTACAAAGGAAGATGTAGAAGTTTTTACAAAAGTGTCAATGGATGAAGGAGATCATCATACAAATCCCGATGAACAGGGGAGACTTATCGTTCAAGGGTTGTTAACGGCCACATTACCAACAAAAATTGGTGGGGATTATAATGTTTTAGCCCGTACAATGAATTTTGAGTTTTTAAGACCAGTTTTGTATTGAAATGAAAAAAGCGGAGGGGATATGATGAGCATTATGACTAGCGAAGGAGATAAAGTAAAAGTTGTGTTTGATTATCCGTAAAATAAAGTAAAAAGAGGAGATGAATATGCCAGCAAAAAGTGAAAAAGAAATTCTATTATTGACTAGTGACAGAAATTTTACTGCATTATTTGAAATAATTGAATCCGTTCCGAGTAGAAAGAGGAGCATTTCTATAGAAACGGAGGAAAGAGATAAGAATTTCCGTGATGTACTAATGCACCTTTATGAATGGCATGCCATGCTTGAAAGATGGTATAGAGAAGGTATGGATGGAGATATTCCCTATATGCCAGCCCCTGGTTATAAATGGAGGGATATCAAGCTTCTGAATATGCACATTTGGGAAAAGTATCAAGATGTTACATTAAATCAAGCTATTAAAAAATTGAAGTTAAGTCATAAAAGAGTAATGGATTTAATTGAATCACATAGTAATGAAGAAATTATGACAAAAAAGTATTATAAATGGACAAAAACAAGCAATTTATACAGTTATTTTGCTGCAAATACTTTAAACCATTACATTTGGGCTATAAAAAAGTGTGAAGCAATTGCGAAGTATATAAAGGAAGTTGAAAGGGACAAGAAATGAATCAGAGTGACAGACCCCATGTTTCACTTTTGGTAGTTTTAATGTTTAAGGAGAGAATGAAGTGAATTTAAAGTTCCTCGGATTTTTTCTCATCAGTGCAACTTTACTAGATACCTATAACCAACAACCGTTTATTTGGAATACTATCTGATCGCTCATCGTAATCGTTTATACTTTTTATGTAAGAAAGTCTTTTTTCGAGGATGGTAAGGCTGTGATTAATTAGTACTCCATTCATTTACTGCGATTTATAAATCAAGAAAGGTAGATTCACAATGAAAGTTTTACGAGTTGTTTTGGCAGTCTTAGTCATATTCTTATCAGCTTTTAGTTTTATCACCGGTTATTTAGGGGTACTCCCATATGCACTATTACTTGTTGGGGTAATGCTTTTTGTTATGGGAATGATTGAAACAAAAGAGAAGCGGATTGAGAATGCATTTACTTCTTTTCTCTCAGCTGCTTTTTGTATAGTTGTAAGTTTATATATTATAGTAAGATAGTTGTAAACTAAAAAGGAAAAGTGTTTGTTTTTTTAAAAAAATTATTAGGTGGTCAATCAAGTGAGGATTAACCACCTTTTTTGAACGTTCAAACTTTAATTACTCACCATAATTTTCCCATGGAACTTTCGATTCCGCGGTCCATCAAATTCACAAAAATATACGCCTTGCCACGTACCAAGCACGAGTCTGCCATTGGAAATGACTAATGTTTGCGCATGTCCAACTGTGCTTGTTTTTAGATGGGCTGCCGTATTTCCTTCCATATGTCGATCTTCCGGGTGATTCCACGGATAAACTTCCGCAAGACGGCGGAGAAAATCGGTTTTCACATCAGGATCGGCATTTTCATTCACCGTAATTCCTGCCGTTGTATGTAGTGAAGACACAACCAGAATCCCGTCTTTTACACCTACTTCTTGAATCCAATTCTCAAGCTCGTGCGTAATTTCAATCATCTCATCATGCTTATTAGTGCGTAAGTGAAAAATCTTTTCCATCGTTAACCTCCGTTCTAAGTAAGTACATATTTCAATCTATAAACCATTTTATATAATTTTTGCTCTATATTACAGGATAAAAAACGAACATAAGTAATTTAGCGATTTTATTTTTTTATAAAAATTATGCTATTCAAAAGGTTGGCGAATGTTTATACTAATTTTGAAAGGGTTTTACAGAAATTGGAAAATAAGGGGAGAAAAAAGAATGAGCAAAAAAGAGATGCTTGTGTATCGTTTTGAAAGAGTAATAGATGCACCGATTGATGTGGTGTTTGAATATGTTGACAATGATGAAAAAGTAAAATTATGGAATTCGATGATTGTGGAAAATATTTATGAATCCGAGGAAGATGCACGCTTAGGAAAACCAGGGACGAGGTTTAAATCGGTTCAAAAATTTGATAATAAAACGATTACAGTTGATTGTGTTTTGACTGAATATGATCCGCCATATAAAATAGTCCTGCATTCTGAGTCTAAGGAAGGCATCAGTATTAGCCGGTATTTTTTATCAAGAGAATATAACAGTACGAGGTTAGTCGTTGAAGCATCCTTAATACCACGTAACTTTTTATATAAGTTCACAGCAAAAATTTTTGGAAAAGCAGCGGGTTTTGTATTTAACGAGCAATTTGAGAACTTAGTGAGATTGATCGAAGAAGAGTTAGATGAAGCGTATTAGCCAATAATATACAATTGAGTAGGTTATAAGTACTCGTGTCTTTACTATTGAAAGAGGCGATTTAATGAAATTATTATTCGTGATGATTGGCGGATTTTTTGGAGCAATATGCAGATTTGCTTTAAGTGAATGGATACATACAAACAACGAATTCCCTTTAGCCACTTTATTAATTAACGTAAGTGGATGTTTTCTGCTTGGTTGGTTTTTAACATTTGTTAGCCAATTGAGAAAAATCCGGCCAGAATTTACACTACTTGTTGGTACTGGATTTATCGGATCTTTTACAACTTTTTCAACGTTTTCATTGGAAACACTATCTTTAATTCAGAGTGGTTTTATTTTTATGGCGTTTTTTTACGTTTTGACCTCAACAGTTCTCGGAATTCTTTTAGCCTATGCAGGTTACCATTTCGCAATTGCAAAAAGAGAGAAGTGACTTAAATGATTTGGCTCATCGGAATAGGCGGTGCTTTAGGGGCAGCGACAAGATTTTTAATAGGAAACATCTTAAATAAGAGAACTTTTCCCTTTGGAACTTGGCTAATAAATAGTTTCGGTTCATTTTTACTTGGATTACTCACACAATTTTATATTTCAAACGAGATCAGCGACGGTTTATTTTATCTTGGAGGGATAGGATTCTGCGGCGCTTTTACAACATTCTCAACCTTTGGGTATGAAACGATAACGCTGATGCAATTCAATAAAAAGAAATTAGCCCTTTTTTATGTCGTTTCCTCAATCGTGTTAGGCGTAATTTTTGCGGTGGTTGGTTTTTACATATAAAAAAGGCAGAACACATGATAGATATGTTCTGCCGTGGAGCTACTGTCATTTATATATACGAAATTAACATGCCTCCAAGAGCGCCTGTTACGACGATAATCCAAGGTGGTAATTTCCAGTGTACTAACATACTAAAGAGAAGTGCAGCTAGAGCAAAATCTTTTGCTGTGTGGATCGAACTTGTCCAAATCGGATTATAGAGTGCCGAAATTAAGATTCCTACAACTGATGCATTGATTCCAAGTAATGCCCCTTTTATTTTCGGATTACTCCGTAGCGCATCCCAAAATGGTAATGTACCTAAAATAAGTAGGAACGCAGGTAAAAAGATTGCAAATGTAGCAAATAATCCACCTTGCCAGCCGTTAATAACAGCACCGATATATGCAGCAAAGGTGAATAGTGGGCCAGGAACAGCTTGAGCCGCACCGTAACCTGCAAGAAATTGTTGTTCCGTTAACCATCCGGTAGGAACAAATTGTTGTTCTAATAATGGTAATACAACATGACCTCCACCAAAAACAAGCGCCCCAGATCTGTAAAAGCTATCAAACATAGCAATCCATTGTACTGTTGTCAACTGACGTAGTATGGGTAGAAGGATTAATAGTCCAAAAAATAAAGTTAAACAAAAATAGCCGAAGCGGCGTGAAATAGGGAAATATGTGACTTTTGCTTTATCAGTGTCTGTTTGCTGTCTATAAAGTAGGAAACCGACAACTCCAGCAAATAAAATTACACCGATTTGTGAATACGCTGTTTGCCATAATAATGTGACGACTAATGCAAATAAGGCAATCGTTTTTCTTTGAAGATCAGGTGTTAATTTATTAGCCATTCCTAAAACAGCGTGGGCGACAACGACAACGGCGACGATTTTTAACCCACTAATCCATCCCGCATCTTCAATGCCAAACGTATGTAAAAGAGAAGCAAAAATTATGAGTGCAATTACGGAAGGAAGAGTAAAACCGAGAAACGAAATAATTCCGCCAATTATTCCACCACGCATAACCCCAATACCAATTCCGACTTGACTACTAGCTGGTCCGGGTAAAAATTGACAAAGTGCAACTAAATCAGCATAACTTTTTTCATCCATCCACTTTCTTCTTCGTATGTATTCCTCATGAAAATAACCTAAATGTGCAATAGGCCCTCCAAAGGAAGTTAATCCAAGTCTCGTAGAAATGACAAGGATTTCAAGCCATGTTTTAAAAATGTTTTTATTTTCTTTCATAATGTCCCGCCTTATTTATTCTATAGTAAATATCTTTACCTAGCTGATTAGTTTGTCCAATTTAGACACACGCTACTGATAATAACATACTACAAACATTGAGCCAAAAAGTTTGACTGGGGTAAATGTGAGAGGAATGATTGGATGAGTGAGTTGAAATAGCTTTTTACAGTGTAATGTCGTTATGAAAGACAAATTAGTGAGAAAAATTTGGAGAAGCGTCTTTCATCCTAGTTATGAAGGACACAATTGTCGGAAAAACTGTGAGAAGTGTCTTTCATGGCGTTTATGAAGGACAAATTGCTCGGAAAAACTGTGAGAAGTGTCTTTCATGGCGTTTATGAAGGACAAATTGCTCGGAAAAACTGTGAGAAGTGTCTTTCATGGCGTTTATGAAGGACAAATTGCTCGAAAAAATTGCATGAAGTGTCTTTCATGGCGTTTATGAAGGACAAATTATTCGGAAAAATTGTTAGAAGTGTCTTTCATCACGTTTATGAAAGACAAAATCTCCCGAAAAGAGGTATAAAATGTCCTTCATCCCAAATCTACAATTTTTCTAGGTATAAGAAACTGTATTTTGTTATAATAAACTTAAAATTATTACAAAAGGGGAATTGGGATGACGATTGAATATGAAGAAGATGTAATGGGGAAAAAATATCAGGATTTAATAGAATTCGTTTCTAAAAAAAGTGATAAATTCGCTCTAGTTATTCGGAAGGATATGTTTGAAAGTGAAAAATGGATAAAAAGATTTTACAATAAAACACTCAAAGAAATTCAAAGCTCTTTAATTGAAATGAAAGAGCAATCGGAATGGTCTGTAAATAAACTTTTGGAAGCAACAGCGTATGTATATTACTACGAGCTAAATGAACAAACAATCCGCTTTTTAAAAACGAAAAGTGATTCTTTATTTGGATGGGAATTTAAATTACCAGAAGACTTAACATTTTATAGTGGAAATAAAGTTCTACTTGCCGCTAATTCACATGAAGGATATTTTTTGGTGGATGAAGAATTAGAGAATGATGAAGACTTTAAGAATCTATTGATAAAGGAATAAGTTTAAGGAGACAAATATGAAAAAAGTAAAAAAGATCATGATTCTTTCAATGTTCGTATTGTTATTTGTTACTGGTTGTAGTTCGAAAAAGGATGAGGAAGATATTTTTCAACATGATGGTACATACATAGGAGATAATAGTGCAGTGGTTGAGATTATCGGTAAATTAAAGCATGGTGAAGATTTTGAAAAACTCGCACTTGAAACAACGACGGAGCCGTACGGGATGACGATAACGTACAATGACTTTGATGCAAAAATGACTGACAAGGAAAATAAAGAAACGGCAATTTACAATGCAACTTTCCTATTAGCATTAATTGATAATGCGGATTGGGTTGCCTTTGATTTTGAGAATGGAAAATATAAAGTTACGAGAGATGAATTACAAACGTGGTATGGTGAGGAGTTAAGTGAATTTTCTAATGAAGATGATTTAGAGAGATTGATACAAGAATATTTGGCAGATGAGGATAAGGTTAGTCAATTATTAGGTTAATAAAAAAGACAAAAACCATTCTATTTTGAATGGTTTTTATTTTTGTCGAATTATTCTGGATTACGAGAGTTTAAGACATGAGCCGAAATTGTCTTCGTAATCGGCATGAAGAAAATAAGGATTGGTCCGCCTAAACAAAGGGTTAATATAGATCCTATCCCGATTGGGCAACTGAAGATAAATGCCATCGGTGCAAAATTTGTTTATATAAAACTAAAATAGATAAAATATTAAAAAATTAATCAAGAAAATAAGTCCAAAAGAAAACAATCCTACAATTTTAACTGGACGGATGTTTATATATTCGTCGAATGGAGTGATTCGTTTTAAAATTTGCCAGATTAGTACAGCACCTATTAGGATGGCAAATCCCGCATAGAATAAATCAATTTCCATATAATTAGCAATATCAACAATATGATTAATAAAAAGTATCAAAGAGTATCCTAAAAACGCATAAAGAATTATAGATTTTGTATAGTATTCTAATTTTATAAAGATACCTCCTTGTTAATATTACTAATACATTGAAATTTTACCATATTCGTTACGTTTTGTTGATAAGTGAGAAAATCATTTTCATTCCAAAGATAAAATGACTAATAGTATAGTTAAATAATTGATATACTCTAATGCTTCAATATACATAAACACAATTTATACATCGAGAGAGTAAATCGTTTTTGGTTTTCATTTTATAAACAGGACAATTTGTATGGGAGTGTATTTGATGGAAATTTTAAAAACACATCTAATTCAAATAGACTGGGACGGGCCATATAGCTTAGCAGAACTGAATAAATTACAAAATGGTGAAACTGATTATGGTGTTTATCAAATTTATGGTAAGCATCCCATCTACGGAAGTGATGTTCTTTTATATATTGGAAAAGCGGATCAACAAACGTTTGGACTAAGAATTTCTCAAGAGGGTTGGGAGTATGAAAATGATTATAAAAACTTTAAAATTTATGTTGGAAGATTACGAGGCTCACAGCTTTCAACTAATGATGAATGGTCTAAAGAAATTGACTTAGCTGAAAGGCTATTAATTTACGTACACAAACCAGCTTTAAATTCAAAAAGTATAGCCTCCCTTCCAGATGCTGAACTTCAGGATATTCATATATTAAATTGGGGTAGCTATAGAGATATTTTACCGGAAGTATCTGGTTTAAGATGGACAAGTAAGTTAGATGATTTTCCTTATGAGATTTATAAATATAAAGATTAATAATTGAAATTATTTTGGAGGTATCCCGTGGATCAAATTGCTATAAATCACCCACAAATCAACGGAGTTTATGAATTGTTTATCAATGAAAAACATCCTTTTACGAAAGTTCATCGTTTAATAGATTTATTTGAAACCATCATTAAAACCCACACTGCAGTTATTATCAGTGACTATTTCCGTATAAAAGAGGTTTCTGATGATATAGAAGGTATTCTTGCCAAAGGACTGATTACACCCTCTTTAGGAATGTGGCAAGTTTTTAGCCGTGCTATAATGGAGGATTTAGCTGTTGTTAAGGTACTTACATATGAACAATATAAGGAAATGGAAAACTTATTGGATAAAAATCAAAGGGAAAAATTTGTTAAGTTATATGAAAAGCAAGACACTTCATACAAGTTGAAGCAAGTTTCCATAAAAGAGAAAAGATTTCTTCGAAAATGCTTTGCAAAAAATAACTACCGTTACTCTGCTTCTTTGTTCCTTGATGATTTTTATGACTATTTTTTTCAGTGGGATAAAATCGTAAGTTCAGAAATTACGGTTGAAGGTGGTACTAAAATTTCAGATCTAATTAGTCTACGCAACAAGTATGCCCACGGTGCCACTCCAAGTGATGCTCAGTGTAGAAAGGATGTACAAATTTACCTTCCCCTGTTAAAGCAGCTTTTACAGGCTAGTTGGTTATTAGATACAACCATTGTTACTTTCGGAAGTAATGAAAAGGGAGAGTTTAAAAGGATTCCACTAGCTCATGAACCGAATTCATTCCCATTTGATAATGTGCTTTCTAACTTCAAGAATGAACATAATGTGTTACCATTTCAACCATATCTAATTAAAAAGGATGGGGAAACACTTTCTTTATTCCCTATAATGACTTGCCAAAGGATAAATGATGATAGCGATCTATCACTTTTCTTCCTAAATGATTTAAAGAAAATTAAAAAGAAAGAAATCTCTTACTTAAATTATCCTTTTGCCTTCTTTATAAATGATCATAAAATATACAATGATTTCATTTCTATACTTAATATTCATGAATGGGAAAAAAACATCCCTGAAGAATTTAAGGCAAGAATTGAAGAACTTACAGAAAACTTTCAAGGAAGAAAAGAAGAACAAAAGTATATTCAACAGCTGATTCAGAAGCGAAAGAAAGGATTTATTTTTATTTTTGGGCAGCCAGGAATTGGAAAGTCCGCATTTGTTGCTTCTATAATTAAAGGTTATAAGAATACTATTGATTATGATGATATAAAAAATATTAATAAGCCAGTTGTTATCGAGTATTTTATTCGTAGAAACTCCATTTTTGCTTCTTTAGATAGATTCCTAGACTCATTGAACGAACAATTAGAAAAACAGTGTAAGACGAAAATACCTTTAGGAAATACATTAGAAGAGAAAAGAAGTTATTTAGAAGACAGACTAAAAGTCATTTCGAAGACTACTACAAGAAAAATCGTAATTTTTATTGACGGAGTAGATGAAGGGATACTGAATAATTTTCTTCCTTATTTAATCTCTTCTTCATATGAAAATATTTTAGTAGTATATTCTACAAGAATGATCGGAGAAGTGGACGCTTTTTATCGAAAAATACCGGCAGGAGAAAAGGAAAGAATGATTCTAGATGGTCTAACATCTAATGATATTAGAGGTTTACTTTATAAAGTAACTAATAAATATGATGTCATTAACAATCCGGATTATGTGGATACTATTTTAAAGAAGTCATCAGGTAATCCTTTATATTTAAAACTATTAAGTCAAGAATTGGAGCAAGGCTACTATTCTTTAAAAAGGAAAGACCAACTTCCTGCTCGATTGGAAGATTTTTATGAAGAAATTCTTCAAAGGATGGTAAATGACAGGGATGGCAACCTTTTATTACAAGGTCTTTATGTTTTTGCTGTTGCAAGGGAGTTTCTATCTACGAAGTTTCTTGAGATTGTCTTAGCAATTGGTGCTGCAGATGCAGAGAGTTTAATAAATAAATTATACGAAGTCCTGTATAAGCACCCTTATGAGCAAAAAAGATATCAATTGTTCCATGAAAGTTTTCGTCAATATCTTGAGGAAACACGTTCAAATCAAATTAGAGATGCAGAAAGAAAGCTTGTTAAGTTTTGTGAAGCCTGGAGAGAATTAAGTGATTATTCGGATGAAATTAAGACTTATCCATTCAAACATTTTTCTAAGCACCTTCTCCAATTAAAGGATAAAAAACGTTTACTTGAATTGACAAACGATGAAGAATATAAATTAATGCAGAAAAAGCACTTGAATCAATTATTACCACAATTTGAAATGTATTTGGACGGGATGGAATTATTTAAGGATGAGGAAGAACAGTTAATCGAATTAGCTATTAAAGCCACAGACCACAGACTTACATCTAACAATAGGCAACTTTGTTCCTAAATTAATAAGAGGAGTTAAAAGTGAGTTGGGTAGGTTAGAGGACACCCTCAAGCAAATTCATTTGTTTAAGGGGGAGGAACAGTTTTTAATGTATGTCCATCTACTTTACCATTTGTTAAATGACCCCGTCTTAACTAACGAAGAAAAGCAGGTTCGTATGAAGATGGTTGTGGCTTATTATGATGAATATATAGATATAATGGTAATTGGTTTTAATTGGTGTGATTATATGTCCTTAACTTTTATGGTCGAGTTGCTTGTGAAAATTAAGAAGTTAGGGGTGGATGTAACCCCATTTCTTCAACGTAGTGACGTTCAAAATTTAGACAATGATGTAATAGAATATGAACTCGCTAATTTTGATCTTTCCGATGAAGATTATTTTCATATTTGTAATGGACTTTTTTTAAACAAAATTTATCCTCCTGTTTTGCTTAGTTGGATAAAACTACTATGTAATAGAAATAGAATAAGAGAAGCTTTAGACTTAACAAAAGAATACTTGAGGGACGCAAACTTACAAGTTAATTCTCTTATTCAAATAGGCGTTTCTATA
Source organism: Pallidibacillus pasinlerensis (assembly GCF_009996845.1). Taxonomy (GTDB): domain Bacteria; phylum Bacillota; class Bacilli; order Bacillales; family Caldibacillaceae; genus Pallidibacillus; species Pallidibacillus pasinlerensis. The sequence goes on from NZ_JAACYS010000085.1 coordinate 11,970, forward strand.
GCCAAGATGGAGTCAACACAAACTGATTTGCAGAAAACTCTCCCTACAAGTAATGAAGTTTTCATTCAAGCAATAACATGTGGGCAACAAATAAAAAATGAGAGTGATAGGGTTTCAGCCTATTGTTCCATTGCGAAAGGGTATCACGAACTGGGGCTTATCGAAGAAAGGAACCAATGGCAGAAGAATGCCATGGCACTTTCTTTGAACGTTAAAGATTTTAAGAATAGTTCATTTTGTCAAAGGGAAATGGCTCTATTAATTAACAATTTCGAAGGGCCGTTAAAAGCGTATAATTTTATCAAAAATAAGACTGTTGATCATTGGAATAAAGGTATTG
>NZ_JAACYS010000086.1 GCF_009996845.1 Pallidibacillus pasinlerensis
TCATCGCTCCCATTAAAGACACTTCCTCCAACTTTCACGTTCAATCTGTCCTTCATCCCCCTCATAAAGGCATCCCAACACGCACACAAAAATAATGTCCTTCACAAACTTGCGAAGGACATCATCAACCTAATCACTATGTAACAACAATCTTTACAACCTCTTATTCGTGCCATCAATTGGCATTGGTTCTGCTAAATAACGAATCCGCTCAATGATCCGTGCTGCTTTTACAACTTCTTCTTCTCCTCGTTGCGAATACGTCAAATGTTGTTGTAATTGATCCAAGTTAAAGTTTGACGTAAAGAATGTCGGGAGTCTTTCCATCATCCGATGTTGTAAAATCGGACCAATGACTTCATCTCGAGCCCAACTTGATACAGACTCCGCTCCAATATCATCAAACATTAAAACCGGTATCGTTTTTAACATATGAATTTTTTCATCCAACGTATTATTTCCAATCGCCATTTTCATTTCCCGAATCAATTCTGGAACATAAACAATAATCGATGGAATCCCTTTTTCAGCCAATTCATGGGCTAGAGCACCGAGCAAGAATGTTTTCCCTGTACCGAAAGGACCGTGGAAATAAATTCCTTTTTGAAAATTCGTCCCATCGTAATTAGCGATAAATTGTTCAACTTTGTCAACCGCTTGAATTCGTGCCGGCGTATCTAAAATGACATTACTTAATGAAGCATCTAACGTATCCTTCGGTAAGTATAAACATTGAATCAATCGTTCCGCTTTTTTCCGTTCCTCTTCCATGATGCGGAGTCGACAAGGGACATAATGGACATCAATCGCATTATTTTTTAAAACAAGCTCAGGTTCATACCCTTGTAAAATATTTTTACATTCATTAACAGATCCACAATGTTCACAGTCTTTACATTGGGTTGTATATTCATATAACTTCCCAAGACTACGATCAATCATAGACCTTGTAATTTCACCTTCATGTTTTCTTAAAAATGCTTTAATCCCGGGATCATTTAAAACTTCTTGACGCATTTGTTCTAAACGTTGTCGAAAATCACCACGTCCAGTCATTTTCTTTAACGAGTCTCCAATATTTTTCACCCGGTTCACCTCCTACTTTTTATATTTTTTCAACCGCTCTTCCAGTTTTTTCTTCTCCGCTTCAAAATCAATATTAGAATCGACTTCGACTTGTTTCGTTTGCGCATCATTTTTAAGCCAGTCTGGAATCGGCTCTTGTCTCGTTGTTCTTGTCGCTTTCCTTTGAGTTGGCTTTTTATCTTTCTGCTGTTGCCATTCTGCGTACTTCCGATGTTCACTTTTCGCAAGTTCCATTGCTTCTTTAACAGTTTTGACCTTTTTCCGTGACCAATGGGAAGCAATTCGTTCCACAAAGGACTTCGTCAATTTCATATCTGTACGCAACATACAATAATGAATTAGGACGTTTACAACACCAGGGGTTAAGTTTAGTTTCACCATGATTTCCTCAATTAGCCGTATATCACTTTCAAGTGGCTGTGCCCCTTCAGAAAGATCTGCTAACACTTGTCTTGGACTGACCGTATCAAAATATTGAATCATCTTTTCTTCCTGTGTTTTCGGAACATCAATTTCAGATTGATAAATTGGGGATTGGGTCCGATCAACGAGTTTAGGTAAGGAACTATAATGTTCGATCGTATACCAATCCCTTGCTGCCTTACGCAATGCTTCAATATCAATTTGATTTTGTTCATTAATTGCGCTATATAAAATATTTTTCATTTGAATAACATCAATATCATATAAAAATGCTAATTTCGCAATAACATCTTTCACTTCCGGCGTAATCGCTTGTTTTGGTATGACCGAATCATTTAGTCCAGCAAAAAACAATTCGAAATCAAAATGTAAAGGTTGGACTGTAACCGGTGATGGTTCTTCTTTCGACGGATATTGAACCTGCATATCATCTTCTTCCAACTGGTCATGATATGGAAAATGAGAAGATGAAAAGACTTCTTGAAAACCTTTCGTCACTTTATCAAAGCCAGTTTTATCAATCGCTTGATCAGCAAAGGTTAATTTCAAACGGTTGTAATATTCTCGACCGACCTTCTGATATAAATAAATATTTAATAATCCATCGGTAAAAAATTGCTGTGGCGAAAGAGGGGGCTTCATTGTATAAATAAACGAACGTAAATCTTCATCTTCTTTAACGTAAGTTTCCATTAAACCAATTGCTTCAAGCTTTTGTCTCGCTTCGTAAATTTGTGGCAAGTTTAAATCAAGTAAGTTCATTAAATAATAATGGGAAACCGGTTCGGTTTGCAAGCGACCATTTTCCACTTGATTAATTAGCGTAAAATATAAACTAATACAAACCGGACCTATTAACGGTTGGTACAATAAAGTTAAAACTTTCGCATCCCCCAAATTTTGCTGACCATCAATTGCAACGATGTATTGATCTCCCGGTATGATTTCTTTCCAATGTGGTTCCATAAAAACATCCTCTAAAATATATTAATCAGACTTTGATTGACCTTTTTTCAATATATCTTTCAGTTCCTCAATAAAGACATTAATATCTTTAAATTGACGATAGACTGATGCAAATCGTACGTAAGATACTTCATCAATTTTAGCAAGCTTGTCCATGACCATCTCGCCAATAGACTCACTTTTTATTTCAGACACACCTATATTCCGTATTTCCCGTTCAATTTCTGCCGTTAAATCTTCTAACTGCTTTAAAGGCACAGGTCGTTTTTCACAAGCTTTTACTAATCCTCTTAAAATTTTATCACGACTAAATTCTTCACGGTTACCATCTTTTTTAATTACGATTAACGGTGACTCTTCCACTCTTTCAAACGTTGTAAAACGGTAACCACATGATTCACATTCTCTTCGTCTACGAATTGCTCGTCCATCTTCAACAGGTCTAGAGTCAATAACTCTAGTGTTATGGTATTTACACGTTGGACACTTCATATTTTCACCTCTGTAAAATCTTTTCTATGTACGTATATTTCTAACCTATTACGGTGAACAATTTATTTTTAACATTTTTAAAACATAATAGTGCTGCTTTTACAAAAATTTACAATTGCCTTCTTAATAGGACATACTATACCTTAATTTTACTATATTTCAAGGGATTAAGGAAAGGGTTGTTCAATGAGTTGTGGAATTTATCAATATTTAGAGGTTTTAAACGAGAGATTTACAATAAATTAACATGAGTGAGGATTTGCGCTTTTGTGGAGCTTTTTCAGAAAAAAATCCGCCATGATTCATGACGGATTTTGGAATTTTTTGTTATCTTTTCATACACGGCTTGGTTCTTTTGCAAGTTGTTCGGAAACAATTTTAACAAGATCAACGACACGGCAGGAATAACCCCACTCATTATCGTACCAAACGAGTACTTTCACTTTATTTCCTTCCATAACCATTGTAGATAAACCATCAATAATTGCAGAGTTTTCATTTGTTGTAAAATCAATGGAAACTAATGGTTCATAAGTAATATCTAAAATTCCAGCTAACTCATCTTGGCTTGCTTGTACAAATGCATCATTCACTTCTTCAGCTGTTACTTCACGTTTTAAATCAACGACTAAGTCAACTAGAGACACATCTGGTGTTGGCACACGTAAAGCAATCCCATGTAGTTTACCATTTAAATGTGGTAACACTTTACCAATTGCTTTTGCCGCTCCAGTTGTTGTTGGAATAATAGATTGTCCACATGCACGTGCACGACGTAAATCTTTATGTGGGTTATCAATATTTTTCTGGTCGTTAGTGTACGCGTGAACTGTTGTCATAAAGCCATGATCAACACCGAACTTTTCGTCAAGAACGCGTACGACTGGTGCTAAACAGTTTGTTGTACATGAAGCGTTAGAAATGACATCATGTTTTTCAATATCAAGTTCTCCTTCGTTCACACCAACAACGATTGTTACATCCTCATTTTTTCCAGGTGCTGTTAACACAACTTTCTTAGCCCCTGCATTTAAATGAAGTGCAGCTTTATCACGAGCATTGAACTTACCTGTTGCTTCTATAACAATATCAATATTTAAATCTTTCCAAGGTAATTCTTCAGGATTTCTATTATTTACAAGTAAAACTTTTTTTCCGTTAACAATTAAACTGTCTTCCCCTACTTGTATATCCCCATCAAATCTTCCGTGAATTGAATCATACTTGACTAAATGAGCAAGAGTGTCAGCTGGATAGCTTGCGTTGATTGCTACAATATTTAAGTCGTCGGATTGGATGGCTTTGCGAAATACCATTCGCCCGATTCTCCCAAAACCGTTAATCGCTACTCTATTAGTCATTAAAGAGCCCCCTTGTAAAATAATAAAACACATTTAATGCTTTTTCGTTGATTAGTATAACATATTTTATGACTGAATAGCATATATATTTACTGTTTTTTAGAAAAAAATTACTTTAAACAGGGTATTCTGTTATTCCAATCCAAAAAATGTATTAAAATAATTTGATAAGGGGAAAACGCTCATATTTACAAAAAAAATCTTCCTGTAAATGATACAGAAAGATTGAGTTAGCGATTATTTAATTTTCCATTCAGTTAATATGGAAATTAACTGTTGTTTCGTTTCTTCTAAAGAGCCTCGATTATCAATAACAGCATCCGCAAGCTTTATCTTCTCTTCAATTGACATTTGTGAATTAATTCTTGCCTTTGCTTCTTCTTCAGATAACTCATTCCGTTTCATGAGGCGCTCTAATTGTGTTTTTTCATCAACATACACAACTATAACTTTATCCGTCATATGGGTTAATTTACTTTCATAAAGGAGGGGAATGTCTAAAAATACAACCTGCTCTCCCCGTTGAAAAGCTGCCTCTTTTTGATCATTCATCCACTTCCGAACAGCAGGGTGGACGATAGAATTTAATTGAAGTCTCTTTTCCTCATTGTTAAAAACGATGTTTCCTAACTTTTTCCGATCAATCTCACCAGTTGGCTGTAAAATCTCTTCACCAAAAGTTTCCACGATTTTCTTATAAGCTTCTTGTCCTGGTTCAACAACAACCCGCGCAGCAATATCTGCATCTATCACAGTAAACCCGAGCTCTTTAATCATATTTGATACCGTACTTTTTCCAGTAGCAATACTCCCTGTAATACTAATAACTTGTGACACAAAAATACCCCCAAATATCTTTTTGTTCATTTTAACATTTCACAATAGGAGCAAGCTAATATAACATTTATGATTAGTTGATAGGGGGATTTATTTTAATAGATAAGAAGACTTTTTGCAATTCGAATCGCTCAATAACGCAAGAATTTCGCTCATAATATTGGGAACTTCGCTCATAAGCGCCATTTTATTGCCCATTAAACTAAAAATCGCTCAAATCATTGTAAAATTCGCTCATAGCGTGAAACAAATCGCTCGTATAATGCCGATTCGCTCATAAATTAAAAAAGTCGCTCGTAACTTCATGCAAATCGCTCATAAATTGACCAATTCGCTCACAAAACTATTAATATCGCTCATATAAATAACAATTTGATATATTTAATAAGAAACCACCTTTTAAGTGAATTCATTCAACTATCCTATACTTATAATCTCCAAATTCCAATAAAAATAAGAATTAACCCCGGTAAAATTGAAATATGTTTCGCCCATTTGTTTTCACCCATCGACTTTCCGAACAACAAACCGGCTGACAAAAAAATACCACTCATCACTCCAACAGCTACAGCTAATATAAGTGGTGAAAAAGCGAGCATAGACGCACTAATTCCCACACCGAAAGAATCGAGCGATAAGGCAGCACCAAGAAGAACCGCTTCAAAACCATTGATTGTGCCTGATTTATCTAAATCCGCCGTCATTGGCTTTTTCAAAATATGAATAACGATACCGACGGATTTAATCTCAAATTTCAATAACACTTTTTCATTATACGCTTGTAGACTTTTTCTATCACTCTTTCCATTTTCTTGCAAGGTTCGAAAAAATTGATACAACGCCCAAACACCTAAAAGAATTAAAATGCTGCCACCGATCGTTTGGCTTACTTCAGGTGTTAAAAAGCCACCAAATAAACTTCCAATCATTTCTGCAAAATATAACGATATCGATGAGCATAAAGCAATAATTAAAATCGCCTGAACCGATATAGAAACTCTCCTCATGCCGTACGTAAAACCAACATTAAAACTATCCATACTTACAGCAAAGGCAAGCAACAACAACGAATACATTTCAAGCATGAAAAAGACTCCTTCCACGATGTCGATTACTACACTATCGTATGAAAGGAGTCTGTTTACGGTTCATTTTATTTAGGCGATTTTCTCATTTTTTAGGATAGTCCAATTCATCATTTTTGCCCTACTCCACTATTTGTTTCATCCGAAAAAATCACGCATTATAATTTTTGACAATCCGGACAAAAATGGGTCCCTCGACCAGATACTTTAATTTTTTCAATTATCGTTCCACAACTTTTACAAGGTTTTCCTTCTTGAGCATACGCATTTAACTCAAGTTGGAACATACCAATCTGACCTTGTGAATTTACGTAGGAACGAATCGTGCTACCACCTTTTTCAACGGCATGACTCAATGTTTCAATAATCGCTTCATGAAGCACTTGAACTTCAGCCTTATTCAACGTGCTAGCCACCCGTTCAGGATGAATTTTTGCTCGGAATAATGCCTCATCCACATAAATATTCCCTAGCCCTGTTACAATCGTTTGATCAAGTAAAACTGCTTTAATATTCCGCGTTGTTTTTCCAATCGCTTTTTCAAAATATGAAACGGTAAACTCCTCTGAAAAAGGTTCGGGACCGAGTTGATTCAATGGAGGATAATTCTTTTCTTCACCTTTTGGAAAAACATGCATCGTCCCAAATTTACGAACATCGTTATAACGTAATTGCGTACCATCCGTAAATGAAAAAATGACATGGGTATGCTTCGCAATCGGTTCATCCTTCGGAAAGACACCAAATTTTCCTTCCATCCGTAAATGAGAAACTAAAGTGATATCATCTAAATAAAAGAGAATAAATTTCCCTCTCCGGTCCATCGAACGAATCGTTTGCCCTTTTAACAAAACTTTAAACTCTTCTATATCATCTGGTCTTTTAATAATTTTCGGCCAATACACTTCGACATCTTCAATTTGCTTACCAATAACAAGTGCTTCTAACGTTCGTCTAATCGTTTCTACTTCTGGTAATTCTGGCATCGTACTACCCTTCTCCCTTTTAAAATCTTGTTGTGTAAACATAAGTGAAACGCTATTTCCAAAGGCATCGTCACTCCCTTGAAAATAGCGTAATTGTTACAATTATTAAAAGTTACTTCGCATCAAACCATGTTGGACCGTATGAATAATCCACTTTTAACGGAACATCCAACTCAACGGCATTTTCCATCACTTCTGGTACAATCTCAATTAATTTTTCTATTTCATCTTTCGGTGCTTCAAAAATAAGTTCGTCATGCACTTGAAGTAACAGTCTTGCCTGAAGTCCTTCTTTTTCCAAACGCTCAGCCATATCAATCATTGCCTTTTTAATAATATCAGCGGCACTACCTTGGATTGGCGTGTTCATCGCTGTCCGTTCAGCAAAACTACGCAAGTTAAAGTTACGGCTCGTAATCTCTGGAATATAACGTCTACGATTTAATAATGTCGTGACATATCCTTTTAATTTTGCCTCTTGCACAATATCATCCATATATTGTTTTACTTGAGGATAGCTTTGGAAATAACGTTCGATAAACTCGCCCGCTTCTTTCCGTGTAATCTTTAAGCTTTGTGATAGGCCGTAATCACTAATTCCATAAACAATACCAAAGTTAACGGCCTTCGCTTGTCTTCGCATATTACTTGTTACTTCATCTTTTTCGACATGGAAAACATCCATTGCTGTTTTCGTATGAATATCCATGTCATGTTTAAAGGCATCAATTAAGCGCTCATCACCAGAAATATGGGCTAACACACGAAGTTCGATTTGCGAATAGTCCGCAGCAAAGATGACCCAATCTTCTTCAGACGGAACAAAGGCTTGCCTAATTTTTCGACCTTCCTCTAAGCGAATCGGGATATTTTGTAAGTTCGGATCCGTTGAACTTAATCTTCCTGTTTGCGTCAATGCCTGTTGGAAACGGGTATGCACTTTACTATCTTCAGGATTTATCATTTTCAATAATCCTTCGATATAAGTCGACTGTAGCTTTCCTAATTGACGATAATGTAAAATTAACGCCACGATTTCATGTTTCGATTCTAATTTTTCAAGTACATCCGCTGACGTGGAATAACCCGTTTTCGTTTTCTTAATCACTGGTAAGCCAAGCTTTTCAAATAAAATAACGCCTAACTGTTTCGGTGAGTTAATATTAAATTTTTCACCGGCTAATGCATAAATTTGCTCTTCAATCTCTTGCAATTGCTCTTTAAACTCATTGCCCATTATTTCTAAACGTTCTTTATCAACACGGATACCGACACTTTCCATTTTCGCTAAAATTATCGAAAGCGGCATTTCTAAATCGATAAACAATTTATATTGATCATTTTTTTTAAGTTCATCAATTAATGTATCTTTTAAATCGTAAATGGCCTTCGCTTTACGAACAACATGTTCCGCCCGTTCTTCATCTGTAAGCACTTGGCGTTTCGCACCTTTACCGTAAACCGCATCATCGGATTGGACCTGGTTATAGTTATGCGCTTTTGCAACATCACTAAAATCAGCAATGTTTGAAGATGGATTTAATAAATAAGATGCTAAAAGAAGATCGAACTCAATTCCTTGAATTTCGATGCCGAGCTTCTTCAACGCAACAATCGTTCTTTTTCCATCAAAAACATGTTTCCGTTTCGTCTCATCTTCTAACCATGATTGAAACTCAGCCGACTCTTTTGCCATATCAACTGGAATGTAAAAGTTTCCAGCTTCATTACTAATGGCAAACCCTAAAATCGGTGCGTAATGATAGTTGTCTTCGATAATTTCAACGTAAAAAGCACTATCTTGTTTTAATAGATCTGCAGTAACATTTTCGACCATTTCATATTGAATGTCCGTTAAAGTTTCCTCTTCATCAACCGTAAATGAATCATTCAGTTTCTCAAGTAGTGACTGGAAACCAAGTTCTTTATATAAATTGACAACTTGTTCATGATCCGGTCCAGTAAAACTAGTCTCGTCCACACCTACTTCAATCGGTGCCTCGCGGAAAATGGTGGCGAGCTTTTTACTCATAATCGCTTGCTCTTTATACGTCGTTAAATTTTCCTTTAATTTTTTACCACGAACTTGGTCAATGGAGTCTAATACCTTTTCAACGGATTCAAATTCCTTTAATAACTTAATTGCCGTTTTTTCGCCAACACCGGGAACGCCGGGAATATTGTCACTTGCATCCCCCATTAACCCTTTCATATCAATAATTTGCATTGGGGAAAGACCGTATTTTTCTTGAATATGTTCCGGTGTATACTCTTCCATATCGGTTACACCTTTTCTCGTAACTAATACCGTCGTCTTGTCCGTTGCAAGCTGAGTTAAATCTCGGTCACCTGAAACAATTTTCACTTCAAAACCTTGTTCTTCCGCCTGTTTAGACAAAGTGCCGATAATATCGTCCGCTTCATAGTTTTCCAGTTCATAATGACGAATACCGTGCGCATCTAATAATTTACGAATATATGGGAATTGTTCCGATAATTCTGGTGGCGTTTTTTGTCTACCGCCCTTATATTCCTCAAAGGTTTCATGTCTAAACGTTGTTTTCCCCGCATCAAAAGCAACTAACACGTGGGAAGGTTTTTCGTCTGTTAAAATTTTATCAAGCATCATGGCAAACCCATAAATTGCATTCGTATGTATACCTTTATCATTATTTAATAGTGGTAACGCGAAAAAGGCGCGATAGGCCACGCTATTTCCATCAATTAAAACGATTTTTTTAGCCAAATAATTCTACCTCCATTCTCATTGGAACGGAGGGACAGGTCCAGTGTTTCACTCTGAAAATGCAACAAGGGACCTGTCCCCCTGTACCAAAAAGCCGTCTTTCCTCTTCCTATTCTAACATGGAAAATAAGGAAAAGGAAAATGACGGCTAATTCAATTAAACATGTAAAGTTGTAATTGTTACTGAATGTATCCCTGTAATAAACGTGCGTACGGTGAGTCAGAAGGTAAAATGATGACTGTTTGATCATCAATTGTTTTCTTATATGACTCTAAAGTACGATATAGATTATAGAACTCTGGATCTTTAGAGAATGCATCGTTATAAATACGTGCTGCTTCTCCTTCTCCTTCAGCTCGGATTTCTTGGGCATCAGCTTCCGCTTTCGAAATCATTTCCGTCACTTGTTTATCTGTTTCGGCCATGATTGCATTTTTCCGAGCGTCCCCTTGAGATAGGTAATCTTGGGCTGTAGATTCCCGTTCACTAATCATTCGCGTGTAAACGGATTGTTCGTTTTCTTCAGGTAAATCTGTCCGTTTGATACGAACGTCAATGACTTGAATACCGTATTTACTTTCTTTTAACGCTTCATTTACGGCATCAGTTACGCGGTCATTTAAACTTGCACGAGATGATGCTTCACCATCATTAATGATTTCACCATACTCTAGCTGACCAAACATTTCTCGAACTTCAGAATAAATAAATTCAGCCATACGTGCTTCTGCACTTTCAACCGTTCTTGCGTTCATAATTAAATCTACTGGATTTACGATTTTCCAAACAGCATAGTTATCAATAATAATCCGTTTTTTATCTCGTGTCGTAATTTCAGATTCCTCAACATTTAACGTCATTTGATACTTCGGCAATGTTGTAACGGATTGAATAAATGGAATTTTAAAGTTTAAACCTGGTTCATCAATCACCCGTGTAATTTCACCAAATTGACGGACAATTTTATATTCTCCTTCTTTAACGATAAATGTATTCGCTAAAATAACACCTATCAAGGCAATGATTAGGATGAAAAAGACTCCCATTTTAATATATTTCCGAAACGGAAAATCTTTACGTAATTTCTCCATATCAATTACATTATCGTTACCATTACTCATTGTTTTCACCTTCCTTATTTTCCTCTTCGGAAGTATTTACAGGAGGTTGTGCCTGTTGTACTGGATTAAGCGGTAAGTATGTTAATGTACCACTATCATCATTCATAATATAAATTTGTGCATTCGGAAGCACTCGTTCAAGGGTTTCAATTACTAAACGATCCCGTGTAACTTCTGGGCTCTTTTGATACTCCGTTAATAAACTATTAAATACAGCCACATTACCACGAGCTTCTTCGATACGAGCAGCCTTTTCCCCTGCAGCTCTGGAGATAATCGCTTCAACTTCCCCTTCTGCTTCGTTAATCATTTGGTTTTTATATTTTTCGGCTTCGTTTAATTTCGTTTGCATTGTTTCTCTTGCATCCGTAACTTTAGTAAATGCTTTTTGTACTTCATCATTCGGAAGCTCTACATCTTGTAATTTAACAGCTTGAATAGAAACACCGATGTCATAGCTGTCTACTAATCTCGTTAATAAATCCCAAACTTCCGCTTCAATTTCCGCTTTTCCATCAGTTAACGCATCATCGATTTGGGAACTTCCGATAATACTACGAAGGGATGCACTTGTTGCATCATATAAAATTTCTCTCGGATTTTCCGCATTGAATAAATATTTTATCGGATCCGCAATTTTATATTGTACAACTAAGTCAGCGTAAACGATATTTTCATCACCTGTAATCATCTTCGCATCTTCTTCATTGGAATTTTCTCCGAATCCGAATTGTAAACTATATGTTTCCTTTGATACTTTTTCTACGGATTGAATTGGCCAAGGTAATTTGAATTTTAAACCTGGTTCAGTGATTGTTTCTTCAGCTTTTCCAAAAGTTAAAATAACAGCTTGATCTGATTCATCTACCGTATACCAAGATGTTAGCGCTATCAAACCTAATATTATGATTCCGATAACGATTCCAGTTGTTACATAAATTTGTCTTAAACTCGCCATTGTATCACCCTTCCTTATCTTTCATTCGCTGATATTATATACGAAACAACAGAAAAATAGTTTCATTTATTTCTATAATTTTATTAAACTTTTTCAATTAATACAAAAAAGTATCATTATAAATAATAGATTGAGATTTAATCATACAATTAAATTTAACGGAAATCAATTGGAAGGATTGATGTTGAAAAATAAGGAGCTATTAATAT
>NZ_JAACYS010000087.1 GCF_009996845.1 Pallidibacillus pasinlerensis
ATAAAAAAACTCCTTTTTCAAGGAGGTTAGTCATTTGTTTTTTGTTTATTTTGATCATCATCGTCAATTACCTGTTTCATACCTTTTTTAAATTCTTGAAGGGTTTCGCCAGCAGCTCGCCCTAATTTCGGTAATTTTGACGGTCCAAAAATTAATAAAGCGACAATTAATATGATTGCTACTTCTCCAATACCTAAGTTCATTTTTCTCCCCCTTCAATTTCGACCTAACGATAAACAAAACTTGGACAATGGTAACTACTTTCATCATACATTTTTCTAAATATTATTTCAACTCAAAATAAATAAAATTCAACCACTCTTTGTCTTTATATTTTATTTCAAAAAAACAACTCGCGAATTTGTGAGTTGTTTTACGATTTACAGTATGTGTGTAGTTAAAAAATTTAACAAGCTGGTTCAGTCGGTATGTATATGCTAAAAGTTGAACCAACTCCCCATTCACTTTCAACCTGAATTTTACCATTATGTTCTTCAATTATTTTATAGCACATCATCAAACCGAGACCGTTGCCACATGTTTTAGTCGTAAAGAATGGCTGACCAAGTTTTTTCATTAAATCTTTTGGAATACCTGTACCTTCATCTTGAATGTAAAGAATACCATATTCCTTATTTTTTTCAATGCGGATTGTTAAACAGCCTGGCTTATCCATCGCTTCAAGGCCATTTTTCACTAAATTAATGATCACTTGTTTAATTTTTTGTTCATCACAATATACTTTTACATTTTCATCTAAAAATTGGCGTACAACTTTAATTCTTTTTTGAATCGCTTCTCTTTCTAACAATGTCATGCAGTTTTCAAAAATCGTTTGTAAGTTATGTAATTTGTAATTCTTTGGCGCCGGTTTAGCTAAGGCCATTAATTCATTTGAAATTGAATCAATGCGATCAATCTCATTTTCCATAATTTCTAAATAATCGTGATTCATTTTTGTATCGGATCTCATTAACTGAATAAAACCTTTTAAAGAAGTTAATGGATTACGTATTTCATGGGCGACTCCGGCTGCAAGTTGACCAATTAAGGCCATTTTGTCACTTTGTAATAAACTTTCTTCTTGAGTAAGATTAATTTCTTTCATCACATAAAAAAATTCTTCTAAATTTCTATCACTATTATGTATTTGATAAATGATAAGAACAATCGGTAAAAAAATTCCATCCTTTTTCCTCATACGTACCGATATTTTATAAAGTTGCTGTGAGTTAGTACTTTTATATAACACAAGCAATTGTTTTCGATCATTTTCATGAATCAAATCATGTAAAAACATATCTAATACTTCGTGGTCCTCATAACCTAATAAGGTCCTTATATTTGATGTAACAAAATTAATTTTTCCCTTTGTTGTACTTTTTAATAAAACATGATTATATAAATTAGATATAAACTGGATGATATTTTTAACAGAGTCATTCAACTTATCATCGTAATTTGTTTGATTTTGCGAAAGAATAGACACAGCTCTCTACCTCATTTCCCTCGTGAAATTATTAAATGATTTCATACAGAGGTCCATCGTTCATTTATTATACAAAAAAACTTTTTCAACGTTCTGTTCGATAATTAAACCGTATTATAACAAAGTTTTCTGTAAATTTAAACCAATATTGAATAAATTATAATTTTTTCGTCTAAATGAGATAAAGTTATACCAGCCTTTTATAACTTTCTTATTGTTTTCATTTAAATTCTAAATGTTATATAATATGGATGTAATTGACTATTAGTAAAAAACAATGGTTATATTTTTATTTTCCAATAATAATCCATTTGTCAATTGATCGACCTATTACAGATTATTCAATAGGAAGGCGTAATATATATGAGTTTTCTTACAATTTTTGTTACCATAATTTTCTTCTTAAACTTTATTTTTGCATCAATTGTCGTCTTTTTTGAACGTAGAAATCCTAGTTCAACATGGGCTTGGCTACTCGTTCTCTTTTTCATTCCATTACTCGGATTTGTGCTCTATTTAACATTAGGACAAAATTTAAAGCGAAAAAAACTATTTGTTTGGGAAGACTTAAAGAAAATTGGCTTAGATGATTTAATTCAAAAACAAAAAAATGAGTTGCAAAGTTATAATTATGATCCACTCACAAAAGAAATGGAAAACTATCGTGACATGATGTATTTATTCTTAGCTAACAACAATGCCTTAATTACGAACGATAATAACCTGGAAATTTTCACCGATGGAAACGATAAGTTTAAATCATTATTTAAAGACATAGAAGCGGCGAAACATCATATCCACTTACAATATTACATTTTCCGTGATGATGATTTAGGAACAAAATTAATTGATTTATTAACAAAAAAAGCTGAAGAAGGCGTTGAAGTTAAAATATTATATGATGAAATGGGTTCACGAAGAATAAAAAAGCGATCCTTTAACAAATTAAAAAAAGCTGGTGGATTCGTGGAAGTCTTCTTCCCTTCCAAAATACCGCTTGTAAACTTGCGCATTAATTTTCGCAACCACCGAAAAATTGTCGTGATTGATGGGAAAATTGCTTATGTCGGCGGTTTTAATGTTGGTGATGAATACTTAGGATTAGTAAAAAAATTCGGCTATTGGCGTGACACCCATTTACGTATTGAAGGAACAGCAGTTCACGCTGCACAAATTCGCTTTATTTTAGATTGGAACCAAGCCTCAGACCGAAATGATATTTATTATGATCCAAAATATTTTCCTGAAATTAATCAAACTGGAAATATCCCAATTCAAATTGTAACAAGTGGTCCCGACTCCCAATATGAACATATTAAAAATGGTTATATTAAAATGATTTCTTTAGCAAAAAAATCCATCTATATTCAGACCCCTTATTTCATCCCAGATAATAGTATTTTAGACGCATTACGTATTGCCGTTTTATCTGGTGTCGAAGTAAATATTATGATTCCGAATAAACCAGACCATATTTTTGTATATTGGGCTACGTTATCGTATATTGGGGAACTGTTAGAAGCAGGTGCAAACGTTTACATTTATGACAACGGTTTTATCCATGCAAAAATGATCGTAGTTGACGACTTAGCCGCTTCTGTAGGTACAGCAAATATTGATGTACGAAGCTTTAAACTGAATTTTGAAGTGAATGCCTTTATATATGATTCAGATACAGCCAAACGACTTGTAAAAGTGTTTGAACAAGATATCGAAAAGTCCCGTCGCCTCACCTATTACCAATACTTACAACGACCTTTAATTATTCGCTTTAAAGAATCAATTTCACGTCTATTGTCACCAATTTTATAAAACTTAAAACACTAAACTCCCAAAGTAATCTGTTACAAGTCGCCAAATATGGCGACTTTTTTTATTCGTTTAATTTTCAAAAATTATAAATCATATGATAAAATCTATTGAAATATTAATTTTTTTAATACAAAATCATTAACTTTGTTTCCATATCTCCCGTTACAAAAGTATAAAATAAAGTATTCTTTTATAATCTTGTAAAAATTAATCTAGTTTTTACAATAAATAAGCTTTGTCTAAAATTACTTTTTATAAAATATAATTTAATGTTATGTATAAACTGAAGGGAGAAAAATTAATGAAGAAAACCTGGCTTTTAGGATTCGGTTTCTTAAGTATTAGTTTAACTTGGGCTTTATATAATGCATTTGTACCATTATTTTTAGAAGAATTTATTCCAAATAATGTTGCACTTATTGGTTTTTTAATGACTTTAGATAATTATATTGCCCTATTTCTACAACCTTATATCGGTAACCTTAGCGATAAAACGAATACTCGATTTGGTAAACGGATGCCTTATTTATTGATTGGCATGCCGATTGCCGCGATATTCGTTGCTTTAGTTCCGCTCCACTTTAGTTTACTTACTTTAATTGTTTTCATCCTTTGTTTAAACCTCGCAATGGCAATATTCAGATCACCGACGATTGCACTTATGCCAGATATTACCGTTGAAAACAAGCGGACAACCGCAAACGGGATCATTAACTTTATGGGTGGGGTGGGGTCGGTTCTATTCTCGCATTAGCAGGCGGTGCTATTCTTTATGATATACATCCTACCGTACCATTTTGGACAGCTGCCATTGTCTTACTATTAGCATTAATGATAGTGTCCAATTCGATTAAAGAAAAACGTGAGGCAATTCAATACTCGTTAACAGAAGAAAAACCGAAAATAAATTATAAAAAAGAAATAAATCCTTCTACATTATATATTTTATTTGCTATTTTCTTTTGGTTCGTCGCTTATCAAGGGATAGAAGCATTATTTACTTTATTTGCAACAAATGTTTATGGAATGACAGACGGTCAAGCTTCATTAACATTATCTTTCTTCGCTTTAAGTTTTCTTTTATTTGCCATTCCAAGTGGATTTCTCGGGGCAAAGTTCGGGAAAAAAAGAATAATTATGATCGGAATCATCGGTTTAATCGTTGTTTTCTTAAGTGTAAATTTAATAGATTCCATGTGGATGTTACGTACTTTATTGTTTATTGGCGGATTATTCTGGGCTTGTATTAATATTAACTCTTACCCATTTATTGTATCTACAGGTAGTGAAGAAGCAATCGGTACTCGAACAGGACTATATTATCTCGTTTCATCACTAGCTGCCATTACTGGTCCGCCATTAATGGGGTATATCGTTGACTTAACGAATTATAATTGGTTATTTGTTGTAGCTGCAAGTTGTATGGCAGTTGCGCTAATATCAATCATCTGCGTTCGTCACACAGGAAAATCAGAGGAACAATCTGTTCAATCTTAAAACGAGGCTGCGATACTGCAGCTTTTTTATGTTGAAAATATAAGGAATAAGATTGAAAAATATACCTTACGCTTCCGTTTTTCTCCTTCAAGGTATGAAAGTTGAATTCTCATTAATAAAGAAGTTAAAATGAATTTATCAGCTACATTAAACGATAGAATTGATATTCCAACAAAATGAGGTCATTACATGGAAAATAAAAAAGTTTTACCGATTCTTTTTTTCATCATGTTTTTAGTCTTTATTGGTTTCGGTATCATCATACCAGTACTCCCCTTTTATGCTGAAGATTTAGGTGCCTCTCCTACTGAATTAGGTTTATTAATGGCAGTCTATTCATTCATGCAGTTACTATTTGCTCCATTATGGGGACGCTTATCTGACCAAATCGGTCGAAAGCCAATTCTTATTATTGGAATTAGTGGTTTAGCTTGTTCCTTTTTCTTAATGGCGATTGCCGATTCATTATTCATGTTATTTGTCGCAAGAATTTTAGGAGGAACTTTATCAGCTGCCAATATGCCAACAGCGATGGCTTATGTTGCGGATATTACTACTGAAGAAAACCGTAGTAAAGGAATGGGAATCATTGGAGCTGCCACTGGTTTAGGTTTTATTTTTGGACCAGCAGTTGGTGGGGTATTTTCAGACATCAACTTTACTTTACCTTTTTATATTTCGGCCCTTTCATCCTTAATTACTTGTATTCTTGTTATATTTGTATTAAAAGAATCATTACCGAAAGAAAAAAGAAAGTTAAAGGGTTCTGGCCCAACTCCTTCAAGATGGAATGCCTTTAAAGGAACAACGGCCATTTTATTTATTTTACAGTTTTTTATTTCTGTATCATTAGCAGGATTAGAAGCAACGTATGCCTATTTTGCAGCTGAACAAGCTGGTTTACAATCAAAACATATAGGATATATATTTATGTTAATGGGTCTTGGTAGCGCCATCGTTCAAGGTGGTGTTATGGGACCGTTAGCGAAAAAGTTTGGCGAAGGAAAAATCATTCAAGCAGGGATCATTGTTTCTGCAATTGGCTTTAGTTTAATATTATTTACAGACAGTTTCGTCACAGCAGCAATTTTCCTAACTATTTTTGGTGTTGGAAATGGTGTTATTCGCCCGGCTATTTCTGCTTTACTTACAAAAACATCTTCTGAAGGACACGGAAATATTACTGGATTACTATCATCTTTTGATTCTTTAGGTAGAATTATTGGACCACCCCTTGGTGGTTTAATATTTTCACTACATATTTTTCTTCCTTACATTTCTGGTGTAATCTTATCCTTATTTGCATTATTATTGTTCCAGGTTTATCGTGTTCGCTTAAGAAATATTGAAAATAGTTAGCATATTATATAATGAATATAAATCAGCTAGTGTTTTTCTTTTTATAAAATAATAAAAGAATCACTAGCTTTTTTAACATGCTTAAGTAAAACAAAATCTGCCTATCATATTTCAATTAGATTACACATATGTTTACATGGGTGAAACAAAATAAATTAAACACCCGTCATATAAATAGATAATAAGACCAGATATTTTATATAAAAAATACATTATAATGACTTCAATATTTCAAGGGATCAACAAGATAATACAATTATAGTGTACTAATAATATAGATTAAAGGATTGAGGAGCGTCCGATGATTAAAAACTGGTTAGATAAATTAGATTTACACTTCTTATTCATCATATTTCTCTTAGCAATTGTCAGTTTTATGACTTTATCTGCAGCATATGAAATGAACTTTACAAATGAAAACTATACATATAAACAAATTTTCTTTTATATCTTTTCTATAGTTTTATTTTTTATCGTTACGGTAATAGATTTAGATATTTTTAAACATTTTACTTACTATATTTACTTTATTTGTCTTGTTCTTCTGCTAGGCATTATTCTTTTAGCAGGCACAGATTATTCCGCTGAAATAAATGGAGCACTCGGTTGGTATCAAATTAAATCTGTTTCTATTCAACCTGCTGAACTCATGAAGTTCGGATTTATTTTAATGTTAGCAAAACTGCTTGATAGTCACAAATATAAAAAAGATAGTCTAGGTAACGAACTGTTTTTAATTGGAAAAATGGTTCTCTGTTTAATTCCAATCATGGTTATTTTGTTTTTTTACCCTGATTTAGGAAACATGTTAACCCATTTATCTATTTTTGTATGTATGGTGTTTGTATCAAGAATTCGCTTGCGAACTATTATAACTTTTATTTTATCCGTTCCAACAATTGTAGGAGGAGCTTTAGTTTATTTGTATTTTCGAAATGAGAACTATTTCTTCAATAACGTTTTAGGTTTGTTACCAGACCATGTTGCTAGCCGCTTTTACGGTTGGTTAAGACCAGAGGATTTTCCAGATTCAGCACATCAAATGACACAAGCGATAACACATATTGGGGCTGGAAATATTAGTGGATATGAATTTGCCAATGACTACAAACCAGAAGTTCCACTCGCCTATTCAGATATGATTTTTTCCGTAGTCGGCGCGGTGTTCGGGTTTATGGGATCTGCCTTTGTCATTATGCTGTTTTTATTATTAATATATAAAGTCGTAACGATTTCCTTATCATATCATGAAAACTATGGAAAATATATTGGTGCAGGTATCACAGGATTTATATTGTTCCAAGTTTTTCAAAATATTGGAATGAGTGTCGGTATCCTACCAATTACAGGGATTTCTTTACCTTTTATAAGTTATGGTGGGAGCTCATTAATCACCGTGATGGTTACTTTAGGGCTTGTCATGAATATGAAAGTTAACGCTAAAAAATACATGTTCACTACAGAAAGTAGTTTAGATCAATAAATGAGATATGCACAACTATTTTATAAATAAAAAATTGGTGATCCATCATGTTGATGAACCACCTTTTTGCGTCGATATAATATATGTGTATTGACAATTAATAATCAAAACTTATATGAATAAGATATTTTCCTATAAAACTAACAGAGCGTTTATTCATCATCTACTAAAATATATGTTGCTCGTACGGGGCCGTGAACGCCGACTACACGGACCATTTCAATATCGGCACTATTACTAGGTCCTGTAATAAAACTTACGCAAGTTTCTATTTGTTCTCCATTAGCAATTCGGTTATGAATTTGACTTGCTGCTTGAGTAAAACGAGGAACAATCGTACTTGTTGGTATTATTGCAATATAATCCTTTGGCATGATAACAATTGAATTACCGTGATCTTTATTGTTAAAAATCGTTACTGTCGCTGTTTCTGCTAAAGTTATATCACTAAAAATAATTCCAATGTCCGCTTGTTCTGCAATTCTCATATTATCTTTACCTAACTCATAGTCCCATACGTGCACTTGTAAATCTTTTTCCGAATCAAAAAAGGCAATAAGTCCATAATCTTCATTTCGTTTATCTTTTGCGGTAATAATTTTTACTCCTTCATATTCTTTAATTGCATCCTTCAATACGTTGACTAGTCCATCTTTATTTGTCCGAAACACATTAGTGCCAATTTCTTGTGCTTGTTTAATCAACATATCAATTAGTTCTTCTTTTGATAAATCCTTATATTTATCAATTTGTGGGGTCACGCTCCACTTTGGACGTTTAACACCTTCCAGCTTCAGTGGGCGACCAAGTCTTTTGGCAACATGATTTAAAAATTCTTCACGATTGTGGACAGCCATCACGCTTTCCCCCCTTTATCTCTATTTTTAAACCATTGACGGAATGATTCTTTCGGAGGAGCAGGTAAATCACGAGAATCTGTCCAACCTTTTAACGGTCCCGGCCCCTTTTTAATTACACCATCTTTTTCAAAAGGTTTTAATGCTGTATGAGCCATCTTCGTACTCATATTGTAAATGCTAGGATTTCCTCCCCACATCCCTACACCTTTCATCATCAATTTTTCTGATAATGGGGCTTTCTTTTCTTCTTCTACAATTTTTTGTCGATGCATAATTAACATCTCATGAAGTGGTATTTTTACTGGACATGCTTCAGTACAAGCACCACAAAGCGTGGATGCATACGGTAATTCTTTATGATCTTCATATCCGTCTAATAATGGAGTCAACACAGCACCTATTGGTCCTGGATATACTGAGTTATAAGCATGTCCACCAATATGTCGATAAACGGGACAAACGTTCATACAAGCTCCACACCGAATGCAATGAAGTGCTGCTTGAAATTCTGTTCCTAATATTTTTGAACGACCATTATCAACAATGACAAGATGATATTCTTCAGGTCCATCAATTTCCTCTTCTGAGCGGACACCTGTATATGCTGTTACATAACTCGTAATTTTAGCACCGACAGCAGAGCGAGTTAATAAGCTTACTAATACTTCCATTTCCTCCCAAGTTGGTACGATACGCTCCATTCCCATAACTGTAATTAACGTATCTGGAACTGAATATACCATATCCGCATTTCCTTCATTTGTAACAAGGGTAATCGTTCCCGATTCAGCAATGGCGAAGTTACATCCTGTAATCCCTATATCAGCAGTTAAAAAATCGTTACGTAATTGTTGCCTTGCAAATTGTGCTAATTCGTCTGGATCACTAGAGCCAGTATATCCACGTTTTTCAGTAAAAGTTTGTCGCATTTGCTCACGGTCTTTATGTAAAGCTGGCGTAACAATATGGGATGGTTGATCTCCATCTAATTGTAGTATCCATTCACCAAGATCTGATTCCACAACTTCTGCTCCAGTTTCTTGAATTGCCTCATTTAACTTGATTTCTTCTGTAACCATTGATTTTGATTTGACGATTTTTTTGGCGTTTTTTTGTTTAATAATGTTTTTAATGTAATCGTTTGCTTCTTCTGCCGTAGAAGCAAAAAACACATTTCCACCACGTTTAGAAACATTTTCACTCAATTGCATTAAATAATAATCAAGATTTTCAATCGTGTGTGAGCGTATTTCTTCACCTAAACGTCGCCATTCTTCCCAATCCCCTAAAATTGCAGCTTGTGTTAACCGTCCGGTTCTAAATCTTCCTTGTGCTGACGCTACCGCATTCCTAGCAAAATCATCCTTTATTCCTTCTTTGATTCGTTTGCTATAAGCTGTTTCTTTTAACTTTAAACTCATTCCTTCCACCCCTTTAATTCACAGTATTTAAAATTTCCGTAATATGAATGACACGAACATCTTTTCCTTCCCGTTGCATACGACCGCCGATATTCATAAGGCAAGCCATATCTCCACCAACTAAATATTCAGCCCCAGTTTCAATAACATGTTGTGATTTTTCTTTCACCATTTCTCGAGATATATCTGAATTTTTCACTGCAAATGTACCACCAAATCCACAACAATCATGGGCGTGTGGAAGTTCAATAAATTCAACACCTTTAATATTTTTCAATAAAATTTGAGGTTCATCTTTAACACCTAATAAGCGGGTCATATGACAAGATGGATGATACGTAACTCGGCCTTTAAAAGTTGAACCAACATCTGTCACATTTAACACATTTACTAAAAACTGAGTAAGTTCATAAGTTTTCATAGCAAGTTCTTTTGCCGAATCTTCCCATTCCGGATCCCCCTTAAAAATTTTCTGATATTCACGGATCATACTTACACATGAACCTGATGGCCCCACAACATACTCTGAATTTTTAAAGGCACGAATCATTCGCTTCATAGACTTTTTTGCCTCATTAACATAACCACTGTTATAAGTAGGCTGGCCACAACATGTTTGTTCATAAGGAAAATCAACAAGGCAACCAAACCTTTCTAAAATTTCAACCGTATTTTTTACCACATTCGGAAACATAATATCATTTATACATGTAGCAAATATTGATACTCTCATTGATAACACCCCTACTATTATCTTCTTATTCTTTTAATCTAGAAATTTTATTAATTCTAGGTTGACACCTTCTAAATGTTTATACATTGCTTTACGTGCATTCACTTCGTCCCTTTTCTTTATTGCTTCAAATATCTCCTTATGTTCGTTTAATAATTTATCAGAACGATTTTCAGAACAAAGTAATACTTGCCGTGCGTCTTTAATCGTTTCATTAATAAGTTCAGATACGCTTCCCATTAAATTGATTAATAGATTATTTTGAGAAGCTTTAGCAATCGCCATATGAAATTCAGCATCAGCATCAGCACTTGCTGCTACTTCCTCATCTCCATAAGCATTAGCAGTTTCCATTTTGTTTAAAGCTTTTTCAATTTCCTCTAAATCAAAATCTTCATGTTTCAATGCGGCTATTTCCGCTGTACCAGCCTCAAGGATTTTACGAACTTCATACAATTCTTTAATATGTTTTGTTTTCATTAAAAACGCTGTACTTACAGGTAGCTTAAATTTAGCTGGTTTAAATTCAGCCACATAAGTTCCTTCACCTTGTTTCATTTCTACAAGCCCCATCGAACGTAATCCACTTAATGCTTCCCTAACAGCAGACCTTCCTACCCCAAATTTTTCAGCCATCTTTTCAACGGAATCTAACTTGTCACCTGGTTTTAAAAGACCTTGCTTGATCATATTAATTAGTGAATCGGCAACTTCTTCATAAATTTTTTTAGTACGAATTCGTTTATAAACCATACTTCATCCTCATTCCCTAAATCTCTAATATACGATTTACGTTATCATATTTCTCAGAAATAGGGTCATCTGATGACCTTACTTATATATTAAACTATTCTTTAATTTAATCAAGTATAATTAATTACCTTTTTGGAAAATATCAAAAATTATAAAATGCTGGCAACATGTGCCAGCATTTTACTTATCCTTTTTTATTTGTTCAATAAGATTATCCAACTTTCTATCGATGTTTTCAATATGCTTCTTTTTCTTAATACTATTTCGAATAATCGAGAAGATTGCCCAAATAATACTGAACAATACTAAAAAGACTACTATTTGGTATATAGCATCACCTAGTACTATACCTTCATTCACATAACTCTCCTCCATCCCCCAAAATATTGAAGTAAAAAGACAGATTAACAAGCTTTTAATTAATTTGAAAAGTAGATAAGTATGTTTTCTTTCGCTACCTCTCGATATTAAGTTTATCGTATGTATTTGGTATAATTCAATCCCAACAGGGAAAAAGTTTGAGTCAAGTATTTATAGGCAGTTTTTTTCACACCTTAAATTTGAAAGCGGATTCAAACTCTTAGGTTACTCTCTTGGTAAGAATTTTGCCTTTTTTAAAAGCCAGACAACTCTTTTAATGCTTTATAAACTGGTATGTTAGCTTTTCCTTTTAGATA
>NZ_JAACYS010000088.1 GCF_009996845.1 Pallidibacillus pasinlerensis
ATTCTCGATGACATTTCTTTGCTCCTACACCAACATTTTGTCTTCGAGACAACTCCTCGATGACATTTTCATGCTCTAGCACTGGCATTTTGTCTTCGAAACCTCTTCTCGATGACATTTTCATGCTTCTGCACTATCATTTTGTCTTCGAGACGCATTCTCGATGACATTTCTTTGCTCTGGCACCAGCATTTTGTCTTCGAAACCTCTTCTCGATGACATTTTCATGCTTCTGCACTATCATTTTGTCTTCGAAACCTCTTCTCGATGACATTTCTTTGTTCTGGCACTAGCATTTTGTCTTCGAGACGCATTCTCGATGACATTTCTTTGTTCTGGCACTATCATTTTGTCTTCGAAACCTCTTCTCGATGACATTTTCATGCTTCTGCACTATCATTTTGTCTTCGAAACCTCTTCTCGATGACATTTTCATGCTTCTGCACTATCATTTTGTCTTCGAAACCTCTTCTCGATGACATTTCTTTGCTCTAGCACTGGCATTTTGTCAACGAGACGCATTCTCGATGACATTTCTTTGTTCTGGCACTAGCATTTTGTCTTCGAGACAACTCCTCGATGACATTTCTTTGCTCTGGCACCAGCATTTTGTCTACGAGATCCCATTTCAATGACATTTCACATCACTTCCACCAACATCTTGTCCAATAGAGCCCTACCCTGAATCCTGAATCCCGAGCCATTTAAACCACTTATTCCAACAAATCAACTATCCCCTCGAAAATACTCTTTTTGATTCAACTTTCCCTCTTCAACTCTTCCACCACATTCCCATCTTTATCCCATTTGATCGCGCGGTTGACTGCATCATGATAAAAAGTGAGCCAAGCATTATTTTCAGCTGCAAAAGGGAGCCATTTTTGTTTTTCCGCAATGGATGTCATCGGATAA
The DNA here is from genome assembly GCF_009996845.1 of Pallidibacillus pasinlerensis. Lineage (GTDB taxonomy): Bacteria > Bacillota > Bacilli > Bacillales > Caldibacillaceae > Pallidibacillus > Pallidibacillus pasinlerensis. The sequence continues at coordinate 913 of NZ_JAACYS010000088.1, forward strand.
TCATCGTATGCCATTACCCATAATACATTTTGATGAGCATGGGTTGGTAGAATATCCGATAAATGTATGGCCATTTCGCCTTCAGATTCAAAAATGACAATCGCGTGACCATCACTATGGCCTCCAGTATGTACCATACGAATTCCAGGGTAAATTTCAATTTCTTTTTCAAACGTTTCCACTTGTTCTTCAATCCCACGCCAGTTAATTTCCCAATATGTAGCTTTGGAACGAATATTTGGATTACGCATTTCATCCCACTCTATATTACTAGTAAAAATCGTTGCATTCGGAAATACAGAAACATAGCCGTCACCATCAGGCTTCGTTAACCCACAAGCATGATCAAAATGAAGATGCGTCATTAATACAGCATCAATATCAGCAGGCGTTAATCCCAACTGCTGCAGTGACTCCTCAACTTTTGATTCCTCAGTAACACCAAAATTTCTTTTTTGCTTATCCGTTAATTTTCCATTCCCAATTCCAGTTTCAATTAAAAATTTCTTATCGTCAACTTCAACTAATATAGGATCTGTTCGACATTCGATTTGATTTTTATCATTAACTGCATATTTCCTTGTCCATAAAGGTTTAGGGACTACACCAAACATCGCTCCGCCATCTAAATGAGTCACACCGCCATTTAACCAAGTCAGTTTTATTTTCCCAAGTTGTAATTGCTCCACTATTCCCATCTCCCTTACTAGTTCAATTAGTTATGAAAATTTTATAATAATTCTACAAATCTTACAAATAATTACAATTGTGCTGATACCCCAACTCCATCGCTAAAAATAAGAAGAAAAAAGCTGCCTCTCCGAAGAAAAACAGCTCACTAAATTAATGTTTCCCCTTTTTAATAAATTGTCCCCTATTCAATTCACTCACGTTGGCCAAGGCAACAAAAGCATCAGGATCAAAATGTCGAATAATCTTCTTCAACTTCACCTCTTCAAGACGGGTAATCACACTATAAACCGCTTTTCGTTTATCACCACTATACCTACCTGTTCCTTCAAAATATGTAACAGATCTTCCTAAACGCTGAACTAGCGCTTGTCCGATCATATCTGCCTTATCTGAGATAATTACGACTGATTTCGACTCATTCAAGCCCGCAATAACCGTATCCATCATTCTCGCCGCAATTAAATATGAAATAATGGAGTAAAAAGCACTATTCAGTCCAAACACAAGACTAGCTGTTAAGAAAATAATCAAGTTCATAATCATGACTATATTACCGACAGAAAATGGCGTTTTACTGAAAAGGAATGTTAATCCCTATTATCAGTAATTTACTGAAACCAATCGGTGTAATTTCTTCTAATATTAACGAAATCCCAACAACGCCACCATCGATAATTCGATTCGGTATAAGTAGCGCTTCCAATCCATAGGCAAAAATAAACGCTCCAATCGTAATCGAGAGGAAACTACTAAAAATATCTCCTCATTTATTCGTTTCTAAATAATCTTGATTTTTCTTCATCGAATGCCTTCCTTCCATTTAGAATAAAAAAATTACCTTTTTATAAAATCCTAATTCGTCTAATTTTTAAAGGGAAATGGCAAAAAAGGGGAAAATATTTATACTTATGCTCGTGTTTATTATTTTCCAATTCACTTATGTCTAAACAAATTTCAAGCTTGTAAAAATCTCATAAAACGTTTTATCACCTTCAACGGAATTTCATGTAAATCGCATTTTACACGAAAAACGCTTTTTTATTTTGGAACACCGAACCCGTCCCCCTGTATCCCCCTGTATCCCCCTGTATCAAAAAAAATCCTGTTAAAGGTTCTAATGCCTTTAACAGGATTTCTTGATTGCGCTACAAATCATATACCGCAACAACGATCTATTTTATTACAAGTCCACACCCATCAAAAACAAGATTAATTACGAAAATTGAACTTCACAACGATAAATGCGATGTCCTTTTTGAGAAAACTTTTCTTCGTACTCCGTCATAATGTTGCCTTCAAAATCACTATTGTGTAAATCTAAACTAACATAATTTAATTTTAATCCGTAATGGGAGAAGCTTATTAAAGAGTATTCAAAAAGTCCTTGGTTGTCGGTTTTAAAATGCAGTTCGCCACCTTTAACAAGCACTTTTTCATACATCTCTAAATATGACTTATATGTTAATCTCCGTTTTTCATGGCGATTTTTTGGCCACGGATCAGAGAAGTTCAAATAAATTCGGTCAACTTCACCTTCCGCAAAATAATCAAGTAATTTTTGCGCATTCACATTTAATAATCGCAAATTCGTTGGCTCGGCTTCAAGCGCATATTCTAACGCAGAAACGATAACACTTGTATAAGCTTCAATTCCGATATAATTGACATCAGGATGAGCTTTTGCCATTTCGTTAATAAAACGGCCTTTTCCTGAACCAATTTCAATATGAATTGGATTATCATTCCCAAATAGTTCATGCCATTTACCTTTATAGTTTTCCGGATCTAGTACAACGAATTCCGGATGATTCATTAATTTTTCCTTTGCCCACGGTTTATGTCGTAAACGCATAAATTCCACCTCATTTTCATAAATAGTGTTTCCAACTAATCGGCTAATGAATCAGTATAAAATACTCACTTGAACAAATAATAAAATTACATCGCTTGTAAAAAATCGTTGTTCCCCACAATTTATTGTCAAATTTTTCTAGGAGTGAGAACATGCCACTTGATTATACTGACCAATTAAATTTACTAAGAGATATATTACAAAACCATCAAGAAGATTGTTGCGGATCCGTTTCAGAATGTGAGCAAATTGAACGAACCGTAAAATCTTTATTATTAAGCGGTGAATTAACCCCTGATGTTAAAGATGTTTTAACAGAAATTTACAGCTATGGTCAGCAAGGTAAATACACCCAACATTTAGATAACCATATCCAAAATCATCAAGAACAACTATCGAATTGGGTAGACCACATCGATCAATATTCCTAATGAACTTGCATTTCCACAAACAATTACAACACATTCACTCGAAAAAGAGGCTGTCTCATCGCCAGGGAAATTAGGAGTCCCTATTTAGACAGCCTCTTCTATTTAATTTCATCTAAAATTTCTAGCCAATATAAACTATCTTCTTCACGGCCAAGATTTTTAAAAAATTGAATCGATATTAAAGTTTGATAATACGCATACCATTTCAATCGCGTTCTTTCTTTGTCAGTCATCGTTAAGCCGTATATCTCCAACCAATTATCCCATTCACTTTCGGGTACGTACCAATATAATAATGGACCGATATCAAAGGCAGGATCACCTATAATCGCAGTTTCCCAATCTATTAAGTAAAGCTCATCTTGATCGGTTAACATCCAATTATTATGATTCATATCTCCATGACAAACTGCCCAATCTATCGGTTTCATCATTGAAATATTCGTTTTTAAATAATCATATGCCTTTTGAATTGTTGGATTTTTCTTCAACTCATTATCTAAATGTGTTTCAGCATAATTTAAAAGAGATTCAGGGTAAACAGGGGATTTTCCTAAACGACGCATCATTGAAAGTAACGGTTTTGAGCGATGGATTTTATTTAATAATTTAGCGACCCGATCACAGTTCATGTCTTCGGGTTCTAGTTTTCGACCTTTAATCCATTGTTGAGCTGTAATTACATCACCATTTTCCAATCGTTTTGTCCAAACTAATTTTGGGACAATCCCTTCTGCAGATAAAACCGCAAGAAAAGGTGAAGAATTACGTTTTATAAATAATTTTTCATTATTATGCGATGCTAAAAATGCTTCTCCAGTTACACCGCCGGCAGGTTTAATCACCCAGCCTTTTTCGAACATATAATCCACCGTTTTCACCCTCATTATGCATCAATCACATCAGTTAGTCATGTAGTAAAATTCCAATATACTAAAATTCACAAAAATCTCGATTATAAATTTATATAGTAACTCTATGATTGTATCTCTTTGAAAACGCTTTAGTCAAGAGAATTTTAAGAAAATCTCTTTTCTAATATATTTTATAAAATTATTATACTACTCGTATGTTTTTAAATCATTTAAAATAGCGATTGCTTTTTCAGCAACATGAACGGAAACCTTATCTACACCTTTATACTCACCATCGGCATGAATAGGGATTTGTTTTTCCGATTCAATGTTAATTTTTCTTCCTTTAGCAAAATTTACGCCTTTTATTTTTTTATGGCCACCCCATAATACAGTAATAAATAAAAACAAAATTTTCCAGCGTGATATATTATTAACAATTATAACATCTAACCTTCCATCATTTACTACTGCATCCGGAGTAATTTTCAAACCACCACCGAAATACGGTTGATTTGAAATCGTTACAAGCCATACATTTTCAAAAATCTTTTCCTCTCCATCAATATGAAGTTTTATCCGTGAAGTTTGATAATTAAATAGTTCTTTAATTAAAATTAAAATATAAATCAGTTTACCAAGTCCGAATTTATTAAACAATCGTTTAACCTTTGATTCATTTACAACTTTTGCAACCGCAGCATCAAACCCGACACCTAAATTATTAATAAAGCATCCTTGAGTGGAATCTTCCACTTGAAATAACCCACAATCTACTTTGTAAAACTCTGTTATTGTTTTATTTTTAGCTAAAAGACGTAAATTATGTTCTAAAGCTTGTTTTGGATTTCGTGGAGTTCGGTATCCTCTTGCAAAATCGTTCCCTGAACCTGCAGGAATATAGCTGATGATGGCATTTTTATTAGGATATACACCATTTATAATTTCATGGATCGTTCCATCGCCACCTACTGCAATAATTAACACCTTTTCTTTTGTATTTTGTAAAATGTTCCTTACTTGTCTGCTTCCATCCCCAGCATGTTTTGTAAAATAAACTTCATACTCTATCGCTTCATTTATAATTCTTTTCTCGATTTTTTTCCAAATTCGTAGACTGTAGCCATTTTTTGCAGCAGGATTAACAATAAAAAATAATTTCAAAAACATCACTCGATTCTTTCATGTTTTCGACTAGGCTTAATCAAATCTTGGTATTGCTGATGTTTTACAATGTTCCAGAATACTTTTAGCAGCCTTTAGTTGAATATTTTTTAACGGTGATCTTGAAGTACGCATCCGCTGGAACCATTCATCATAATTTCGTCGATCGACTACGACTACACCGTAAGGCGCTTGCGGAAATTCGATAAATCCATTTCTACTAAGTAAAATTTTTTTAATTGGAAAATCGATATCCTCCTGTTTCAAAATTCCTTTAATAATCGACTCTGAACGGTTCAGTGAAATTAGTGGATTTAAAAATTTTTCTTGTCTTTGATTGTATCGACCTTGCCAAAAATATTCATCGGAACCTATATATACCGCTCCATCTTCCTCTTCTAAAAATGAAATACAATAGGCTTCCGTTGGCGTTATACAAATCGTCTCACTTTCAACAGGCGCCTTTTTTAATAAAAATATAGGTTGATAGAGAAATAAATATGTATCAGGGAAACGTTGAATAAAGTACTTTAAGTTTTTTTCACGATAATAGGATGAGTCAATAAATGATTGGCTGTAAAAAGTAGAACTCGCCCATGAGAGCTGAACTTCAAATAGTTCTTCCAAAAATAGCCGTTTTAACTCTTCCGTCGTTTCAGGAAGCTGATCATTTAAAAATATAAAATCATCGAACAAATTATTTTCTTGATTATCTATAATTGTTTCTGATTGTACTAGGTCTTCTTCCAATACATCATCATTACGCCGGATAAACTTTTCCTTTAATTTACTCCAAAAACTGCCCTTTTCCTCTTCTTCGAAAGATGCAATTGATTCCGAATCTTCAATTGGATTTTCCTGTCGCATTTTTTCATTTTCCCATGCTTCTTTATATAATTCCCATTGTTGACGCTTCAGGCGAATAAATCGTGACGGATATTTATACATATCTATTTCATAACGAGAAATATAATCTTGTAGTTTGATTAGCTGTCCCATTATTCATATACCTACCTTCAATTTAACAACCAAAAATTTGCAACTCGATCGTATACTACATATATTTATTAACGCTATTTTTCACCTAATCTAAATCGGTGAAACTCTTGATACTTTGGCGGTTTATCCAAATGTGTCTCGTATAATACAATCTCTTTAACTTGAAAAGTCAAGCTCTCGCCGTCCAATGTAACTGGCAATAATACATTCTCATCAAAAGATTGCTCACCATTCCACTTACGCGCCAATGTAATATGGGGGCGAAATGGTTTCCAATCAAGTTTAAATCCCGTTTCTTTACATTGATTATACACTTTTTTCTGAATCATGGATAAAGTTTCTGATTCGTTTACACCAGCCCAAAAAATGCGTGGTGATGTTTTATTCCCGAAAACCTCTAATTCAGTAAAATTTAATTCAAAGGGCTCAAAATCTATTAAAACATGTTCAACACGTGAAATAGCTTGGTCCAGTTGTTCTTTTTCGGCAAAACCTAAAAAGGCAAGAGTAATATGATAATCTTCATAATGGACCCAGCGTTTAAACGGAAATTGTAATTTATTTATTTCAACCCAACGTTTTAAATATTGTTTCGCTTCGTCTGGTAATTTCACAGCAAAAAAATAATGAAATCTTTGTCCCACTATGAATCACTCCTAAATATTATTTCGGTAGTTTTTATATAGTTTACTTAAAAAAACAATACATTTTTCTGTTTTCCGACAAATATTTTAAAAAGAAAAAAATTTACAGGTCGACCATCCAGAATATTCACATTCCACTTTCATATATTGATGGAAAAGGGTTTATAATCACTTTTTTCATTCAACAAATTCAAACGTTTTCAAACGAACGACTAACGATTGAATAGTATAGCAAAATACAGTTTGTATTATTTACATAGTCCTGAATTTACGAAAAATTAACAAAAAAAACACTAGTAAACGTTAAGACAATTCGCTATAATGTCAGTAACTACATATTTATCAAATATTCAGAGGAGATGTTTAAAGGTCCACTAACGAAGCAAATTTCATATTACATTCAACTGTTGTCGTTTGTTACAAGATTTTTAAAAAATTATTATTTAGGGGTGTGGTTTTTTGAAAAACTCAACAGACCGAATGCTAACTCGAATTAAATCAGTTTATATGTTTATTTATGAAAATGGAACTGTGTCAACACAGGAACTAGTTGACGAGTTTGGCATGACTCCTCGAACGATTCAAAGAGACCTTAACGTTCTAGCATATAATGGCTTAGTAAAAAGCACAAGACGCGGCAAATGGACAACGACAAATAAAAAAGTAAAATTATCGTCTTAGAGTTTGTATATAATCAGCTGTTCATATGTCCTGAACTACATATGAACAGCTTTTTTAATGTTAATTAGTTGCTCGCCATTCCTTAAGTAATTCGACTTCTTCATCCGTTAGTTCCCGATATTCACCTTCAGCTAAGTCTTCATCTAAATGAATCGGACCCATAGAAATACGTTTTAAATAAACAACTTTTTTACCAACTGCTTGAAACATCCGTTTCACTTGATGAAATTTTCCTTCTGTAATCGTTAACTCAATTTCCGATTGAATTTCCCCATTTCGTAAAATTTTCAATTCCGCAGGCTTCGTTACATAACCATCATCAAGTTCGACTCCTTTGGCAAAAAGTTGTTGATCTTTTTCAGTAACTTCTCCTCCTCGGACAATGGCATAATAGGTTTTTGGTACATGTTTTTTAGGAGAAAGAAGTTGATGACCCAACTGTCCATCATTCGTTAATAAAAGCAAACCTACTGTATCTTTATCTAATCGACCAACTGGAAATGGTTTATAAACCGCATCATCAATTTCCAATAAATCGATGACTGTTTCATCATAATGATCTTCCGTCGCGGAAATTACCCCAGCAGGTTTATTCATCATTAAATAAATAAACTCTTTATACGTTACAGCCTCACCATGTACTGTAACTTCATCTTTTTCATGATCAACATGAATTTTTCCATCCGTGACAGTTTCTCCGTTAACCTTTACTGCACCGGCTTTTAATATCTTTTTTACCTCTTTACGACTACCAAATCCTAAATTAGCTAACATTTTATCAATACGCATTAAATCAGTCCTTTCATAAATATCGACCTTTTTACCGATAAATGGGCAAATCACTATTCATTTTTAGACGCATACACATACACTGTTAATGAAAATGCGGAGGAGGTTATGTAAACATGATTGATTATTCCTATCTTTACCAAGATCCAACTCAATACCAGGATCCTAGACAAACACAATTTCCAGGAGGCGGTGGTTTTCCTGGAGGTGGATTTCCTGGAGGTGGATTTCCTGGAGGTGGATTTCCAGGTGGAGGATTCCCTGGAGGACAACAACAAATTAATCGCCTAGAAAGGGATGTAAACCAACTACAAAGGGAAGTAAATCGTTTAGAAAATCGCGTTCGTCGGATCGAAAGACGGTTAGGTTTATGAAACACAGATAAAAAATATGTACTAAAGGGACTGTCCAAAAAGTCATTTTTTAGACATTATTGATGCAATTATTCGTTACTTTGGCGGACGCTTTCCGCGGGCACGGCCTCAGCCTCCTCAACGCGCAAGCGCGTTTGCGGGGTCTTCAGCTCGTGCTGTTCCCGCTGGAGTCGCCGCCAATTTCCTCATCAAATGTCTGTATTTTCGACTTTTCGGACAGCCCTTAATTATTTTACAGTGCGGACGCTTTTTCGCGAACACTATTTCTTATTAAGAAATCCCTAATTTCCGTTTTAAACTTTGCATTTGCTCCGGGAAAAGTAAAAATGCTAACTTTGATTTTAAACTTAAATAAAAATATACAATCCCACCGATCGCAGCACAAAGGAGAATTAAAATTAACGCTGTTAGTTGATTTTCAACTGGAATAAATAATGCAAACAATTTATAACTGAAATAAACGACAACACCCATAATTCCATTGAAAATTAAGATAAGCAGACTCCTTCTAAATACGAGTCGATAACGATAAAATGCATACGTTCGAATTATAATTAAGTTAAGGATAATCGCAACTCCAAATCCAATGGCAGTAGCATAAATCATACCATACGCTTGGTAAGCCTCAATTAACGGGATATTTAGTAGCATTTTTATAAGTAAACCTACTAATAAATTAAACACAGTAAACTTTTGCCGGTTAATCCCTTGTAAAATTGCTGCCGTAACAGAAAACAGCGCAAATAATAAGGCAACCGGGGCATAAGCAAGTAAAATTTCCGCTCCATCTAAGTTATATCCATAGAAAAACGAATACATTGGTTCAGCTAAAATCATGATCCCTACAGTCGCCGGCAACGTTAAAAATAGTAACACTTGAAACGTTTGATTTAACTGAAGACGGAGATCTTTATGATTTTCATTTACAAAAGAGTTCGTTATTAATGGCACTAATGTTAATGAAAAGGCTGTTGCAATGGAAACAGGAATAATCACGATTTTATGTGAGTTAAAGTTTAACATCGCATATTGTGCTTCTGATTGTGCTGCCAGACCTATCGATGCCATCGTTTTATTAAAGGTTAATGTATCGACCATTTGGAATAAAGGTATGGCAATACCGACAATAATAAATGGAATGGCAGATACGATAATTTCCTTATACATTTGTGATAAAGAGATTTGGACTTGCCCACGGTCTTGAGCAAGAAGTGCGTCTAAATGAGGTTTACGTTTTATCCAATACCAAAATAGAACAGCTAAACCACCGATCGCACCGACAAATGCTGCAAATGTCGCTAATTGAACAGCAAAAACAATAGAACCATTTAATATTTGTAAAACAATAAAAGCACCTAGAAGTAAAAAGGCAATTCGTACAATTTGTTCCACTACTTGTGATACAGCAGAAGGTCCCATCGAGCCATGACCTTGGAAAAAGCCTCGGATCAAACTCATAAACGGAACGATTATGAGTGCGAAACTAACCGCCCGAATAACGGCAGTAACATCTTCCACATTTGAAGTTAAATCATCAGCTGGAATAATGAGTTGCGCTAACGTTGGAGCCAGCATAAACAAAATGAGAAAGGCCATAAAGCCAGTAGCCAACATAATGGCTAAACCCGATTTAAATAATCGCCTGCTGACTGCATATTCTTCTAACGCATTATATTTTGAAATTGTTTTCGATACGGCCATCGGAATTCCTGCAGTAGCAATCGAAATAAAAATTGTATACGGTACATAACCGTATTGATATAAAGCAACACCACTCGTTCCAACTAAAGCGTTAAACGGTATAACATAAAACAAGCCTAATATTTTTGAAATATATGTACCGAGGGTTAAAATCATCGTCCCTCTAATTAGCTTTGACCCCATATAATCCCTTCCTAACAAAACGCTCTATTGTTTTCAAAGTTCATCATTCGTTTAAAATACACTATAATAGTTTACATGTTTTTGCCTTAAATTTACAATTCCAATGTGATTTTTTTGTCGCATAAGTGCTATTAAAATTAAATATGTGAAAAATTTACTTTTTTACAACTAAACATTAATTATGTCATCAAAATGTATTTTTCTCAATCTTATTTATAGTA
>NZ_JAACYS010000089.1 GCF_009996845.1 Pallidibacillus pasinlerensis
CCGTGTAACCGCAACATTGATCAGTTTTTCACTATTTTTATCTGTCAAAAGCATTCCTGTCCGAGATTGGGGGTAACTGTCTACCGTATCAAAGATAATCATATCTCGCTCCGAGCCTTGGAATTTATGGACCGTTGCTGCTACAATTTTTTCATCATTAACAGTTAAATCGTTGGTAGGGAAAAAAATCTTGAATCATCGCATTTACTAACAGTGTTTGTGCGTTATACGGTGTAATATACCCAATCGAGTTCAATCCTTCCCGTTTCGCTGTAAGAATCATCTGCATGGCGACACAAGCTGAAAACAAATTAAATCTCGATCCTGTTCCTGATTCCATTAAGCAATATGCTCCCATTTGTGACAAGTCGATTTGAACAGCAGCCTCATTCGGAAACGGCGCCTTCGCAGTAATATGCTCCCGTTTTGATTGTACTGATGGGTGGTCGTTTACCCGATTTTGATAAATAATTTGATTTGTAAAACTAGAAATAGCCGGATGCATCCGTCGTTGTTTCGTTAACATAAATAAATTTGGATGGTCTTTCTCATTAGAAAGCGTCTCGACAATCCTAGCAACTTCAAAAATATCTCGTTTTAACCATTTTTCAATTAACCGATGATTCGCCATCGCAATTGGTGGCAACTGCTTAAAATCACCACAAACAATCATATGTTTTGCTAAAGTTGCTGCAAAAGCAATTTGTGGTGTGTAGGCCATACTTGCTTCATCCACGATAACAAGGTCGTATGTTTGTTCATAAATAAGCGGATCTGTTGCTGCTTTTGATAATGTAACCCCAAGTACACTGGCATCTTCTACAAAACGTTCCTCTTCCCTCCTAATCGTTGAACGAATTTTTTTCAATTGCTGCTCGATTGTAGCAAGATTTTTCCCTTGTGAGTTGGAATAATTTCGTTTCGTTAAGAATCGTTTTCTTTCAAACTCGTTTAATTGCTCTCTTAAATTAGGGAAAGATTTTTCAACAAGAACTTCTGAGAGTAAGTCGTTTTGATCCCTCACGTTTTGATTACTACTAAACCCGTAACGGAGCACCTGCCCTGTTTTCCATTTCTTTTTTTCTTTTAAAAATTGGGCTATCTCCAACATAAGAACATCAACCGCTGCATTACTATGGGCTAAAATTAATATTTTTAATCCTTTTTGATAAAAGTAGGCTGCTGTTCTCGCTAACGTATATGTTTTACCTGTTCCAGGCGGACCCCATACATACGTTGTTGGATTATATTTTGCTCGAAGAATAAGCTCAGAAAGTTCATTTTTAATTTTTTCTGTTGGGTGTTTCGGTGGCGTGTTTGGTGCAATTAAGCGCAGAATTCGTTTTTGTTTTTTTCGAACTTGATTGGACTTCCTCCAGTTGTTTTGCAAGAGCAACTAACAATTCCCATGGTGCACTATAAAGATTCGCATACGGAACCTTGTTACCGATAAAATCACTAATTTTTATAACGAGATCGTAACCATCGACAGATATGACGCTTCCATTGTATGTTTCGTCTTTGTATTCGAGGCGAATCGGTGTACCATCAGGTAGCACAGTTTCAGTTGCTAGTTTAAACCAATATGTTATCCCCTTTTCATCATGGGTTAAATATTTTCCTTCTGTGATAATGATTTTCGTTCCACCATTGGATTCTAAATATTTCGCTTCTATTTTTAAGGCTTGTTGCCATTGTTTAATATAATCAATGATGCTTGCCATGTTGTTGAGATACTCCTTAATCTATAAAACTTAGTTTGTTTATGAATTTCGCACAAAAATTTCGTTTTTCGCACACTTTTGATGTGAATTCGCACAATTTTTCCCAATTTCGCACAAGATCTGCGATTTTCGCACGATTTTTGGAAAAAACGCACACTATACACTATTTTTCGCACAAACTACCATATTTTTAAGTTCAACTTTTTAAAAATAAGTCAATAAATCTATTTTTTTAGTAAAAACGGTTTAAATTTTTAATAACTTTACGATTATAACACGTTTTTTATACAGATAGACTGGAAATTATGTAGAGTTTATTCAACTCTGTATAAATTTTTTCATTAAAAAAACAAAAAACAAAGCCTTATTGGCTCTGCTTTTTGTTCTTACGCTTTTTCATGCTTCTTAAGATAAATCCACCACGAAATGCTTTCGGTTCATAAGCGACAATAAATGCTCGAGGTTCTTGTTCTTGAATAAAAAAATACAATTCATCTTCTTTTTTTCTCGTTGTTAAAACGGATAACTGATATCGTTTGCTGTCAATCCCTTCTCCTTCGTAAACAGTGACACCATAACCTTGTTCACGGAGGGATTTAATTAATACTGTATTTTTCGTTGGCAAAATTACTTGGAAAGTTGTATATCCAATCGCTAATTTTTCTTCAATAACTGATCCGACAATGATACCAATCGCAAATCCAATTGCATAAACAATCATAACTATCGGTTCCTTATCACCTGTTAACACAATGGACAAACCGAATACGTACACAATCGTTTCTAAAAACCCAAAAATAGCTGCCTTTATTTTCAAGCCTTTTACTAAAAAAATCGTGCGAAGTGTAAATGTAGGAACATACAATAATTGAATAAGCAACACAAGTAAAATATCTTTGATCAATACTCTCACCTGCTTTTCATCTATGGCAATAATCTAATACTAACATCTTTTCCATAAAGAACCTACATTTTTTTGAAAAAACTTATTACTTTGTATGAGCACACAAAAATACCTAAAAACAAATAAAATAGAAAATCTTTATGTATATAGTCAAAAAATTTCTAAATTAGTATATACGAACAATACACTACTATTTTTCTCACTTTAATGATATATTTTAATCAAAATATTCAGTTATTGGAGGTTAATTATGGATAATATTGTAAATCAATTTACAAAGATTCCAACTACAGCTGTTTCTGATGCGATGGATGGCATGAATAATATGGAAAGTTCAATCAAGCCATTGAAAGAGGTATATAAAATTGTTGGCCGTGCATTTACAGTGCAAATGCCGGTTGGTGACAACTCGATGATTCTTCGAGCCTTTAACGAAGCAAAGCCCGGAGATGTAATTGTTGTAGATGCAAAGGGTGATACATATCGAGCGATTGCTGGGGACTTTATGGTAAGTATAGCCCAAACCCTTGGCATTCAAGGGATTGTCGTTGATGGTGTCATTCGTGATATAGTCGGAATAAAAGCACTCGATTTTCCAGTGTTTTGTAAAGGTACAACAGTTGCAGCAAGTGCGAAAAGTGGCGGTGGAAAAGTACAAGTTCCGATCTCTTGTGGGGGTGTAACCGTCCATCCAGGTGATTTAATCGTTGGCGATGCTGATGGAGTAGTTGTTATACCTCAAGAAAAGGAAGAAGAAATTCTCAAAAAAGCAAAGGAAAAACTGGAAAAAGACGAACAACGCGAACAACAAGTGGCAGGTAATCCTGAAGCGATACGGAAATATTTGAATGACATGATTGCGAAATTATCAAAATAAAAGATTATACACAGTAAAAATATTGGGGCTGTCCGAAAAGTAGAAAATGGAGATCTTTGATGAGGAAATTGGCGGCGACTCGAAAAAATGCTTTCCATTTTTTCTGCGGTGCAAAATCAGTGAAGCATATTCAGAGTCCAGCGGGAACAGCAAAAGCCTTTGTGCCGAAAGCGAAGCGTCAGGCACACGAGCCTATAGACCTGCGCAAACGCGCTTGTGCGTTGAGGAGGCTGAGGCCGTGCCACTGGATGCGCGTCCGCCAAAGTACCGAATAATTCCATCAATAATGTCTAAAAATTGACTTTTTGGACAGCCCCAAATGTTTTTCAAGGTTAAAACAAACGTTTTTATTCAATTTCATGTAACTTTATATTTAATAAATACTTCCTCACTATCCTTTCTCTACTTTCCTGTAAGCTTCGATCCTTTCTTCTAATGTTCCGATATGTAAATCAAATAGATTATTATCATAATCATAAAAATAAATAGAGTACCCTTCACCCTCTATTCTTTTCCGTGACGGTTTCATATCTAAGTTCAATGATTTTATTTTCTCTATATAATTCTGTTGTACGATCTAAATTTTTTACTACAAAAGTTATATGACTTAGACTTTCAATCAATTTATTCCACCTTCCTTTTACAGAAACGTATTATTCAATCAGTTTATTATTTATGCACAGTTGACTTTAAATGAAAGGTTCCTTAAATTCGATATTGTTTATGTTAAATCATCGTAAATTTTTATTTAAAAAATATTTTTGGAAATTCGCTTGCTTTTATTTGGGGATGTGTTATTATTAAGAGGAATTATTTTTTTGTTCGACTTTATCAAGGAAAGAAAAGATTTAAAATTTTCGCCTTAGATAACTGAGCAACAAAATAGTATTAAAACATGGGTAAGAGCCCACACAGGAGGAATATTTACATGGAACAAGGTAAAGTAAAATGGTTTAACGCAGAAAAAGGCTTCGGATTCATCGAAGCTGAAGGTGGAAACGATGTATTCGTACACTACACAGCTATCCAAGGCGAAGGTTTTAAAACATTAGAAGAAGGTCAAGCAGTTTCTTTCGAAATCGTTGAAGGTAACCGTGGACCTCAAGCAGCTAACGTAGAAATAATCTAATTGATTTTACGATTGCTAAAAGGACTCTCATATGAGGGTCCTTTTTTAATTCATACAAGTTCATAACAATTACTTACAACTATATTTTGGATATCACCTTTCTTATGTTGATTTTTTTATTATGCTATGAGCGATTTTCATCATATATAGAGCGAATAGCACGATTTTAGGAGCGATTCGTTTAATTCATAGAGCGACTTTTTCACTTTATGAGCGAATTTGACTTCTATGAGCCATTTTCCAAGTTCTATGAGCGAAAAAATCTGCTTAAAGAGCGATTTTATCTATAAAAATTGTTTTCTACTTTTATATGAGCGAAATTGCATTGGCTATGAGCAACTCCGATCATTCTACGAGCGATTTTTTTCGTCCTATTTTAAAAACTTTACCAATCCATATAACAACCTTACCCTCCTCCCCTATTACATTTTTTTAACAAAAATTTATTAAAAATCCCCCTTACTTTCTTACAACAAAGGTGCTATTATAATATATGTTTTTCGAAACTACTAATTATGAAAAAGAGGGCATTTATAAATATGAGTGCAAAAGCAACAAATAGCGCAAATGTAGCATTAGACTTGTTAATTATTGTTTTTGGAACGTTGTTAACGGCATTTGCGTTAAACAAATTTACCATTCCAGCTGGTCTTCTTGCAGGTGGAGTTCCAGGGACTGCGCAAATTATTCACCATTTTGTTCCAATTAACGTTGGGATTATCGTTTTATTATTAAACATTCCAATTCTGATTATTGGATATAAATTTTTAGGAAGAAAGTTCAGTATTTACACGATTATATCGTCATTCTTATTATCAATCTTCCTTTACATGATTCCAGTAGGTACGATTTGGACAGAAAACATTTTATTAAATGCGATTTTTGGTGGAGTTTTAAATGCTGTCGGATGTTGTTTAGTCCTTCGTCGAGGTGGCTCTGAAGGTGGCATGGACGTTATTTCTAGAGTGCTTGCCAAACATAAAAATATAACAGTTGGAAAAGGAAATTTGATTTTTAACGGATGTATTGTCGCCATTTCCGGCATGATTTTCGAAGCAGAAATTGCGCTATATACAATCATCTCAATATTTTGTTCAATGAAAACATATGATATTGTATTAAACCATGTGGATCGCGTGTCGCTTTTAATCATTACTGATAAAGGTAAAGAAATTAGCAATGCGATTAATCGAGATATGCATCGTGGAACAACTCTATGGGATGCTAGCGGTGGCTATTCTAATAAAGAAAAAACAGTGCTTCTTTGTGTCATTATGCAAGGTGAAATGAATCAACTAAAAGAAATTGTAAAAACAATCGATCCTAGCTCATTTGTAAATATCGTTTCTACTCAGAATGTTATTGGACGTTTCCATCAAATTTGGTAGGAAAATAAACTGGAGCTCTTAATCTATTAGATTAAGGGCTTTTTTATACAAAAAATTCATTTTATCAAAAATAAATTTTCCTGGCTCAGAAAACTCATTTTTCTCTTAGACAAAATTGAATTTTCATATAAAATTCCGCTAAAAATTGAATTTTCCCAGTTAGACAAAATCACAACACCTGTTTATATTAAGAATAAATCTTAGATTTTTTTCACCTTACGAAAACAAATGAATAAAATGCCTATATATTTATGCAATAATACCGAGGTGAAAAATTTGTATCCAACAGTCAATTATTCATCCCATTCTAGTCAGTTCAGTTTTGATTTGAACAAAAGTCCATTATTTGTAAAAAACAACAAAAACTATATTAATATATTAAGTGTTAAGCAGATGAATTCACTGAAAAACGTTTCATTATTAGATATTTTCTTAAGTAAACACAATATCATTGAACCGCATTATCATCAAAATTCTGCAGAACTCATTTATTGTATTACAGGTTCTGTTGTCGTATCGATATTTAATCCCTTTACTAAGCAATTACAACATTACACCCTTACACCTGGAAAAGTTGCCAATGTTCCACAAGGTTGGTGGCATTACATCGTAACACTCGTTGATAACACGCATATTTTAGCCATTTTTGATGCTCCTACCCCAGAGGTAATTTTAGGATCAGATATTTTAAAAATAACTCCTAGTCATATCCTGGCACAAACGTATTGTATTAACGAAAATCGATGGAATCAAGCAATTGCACCAGTTAAACCAGCAACATTTATTGGGTCTCCTCAGGACTGTATACAAAATAATCGAACATCACCTCATTATTCTTTCCATCCGATTTTTCAATATAGACAATATTCATGATGACAGCTACCACTTGATAAAAAAGGCAAAGCATCCGTTTTTGCCTTTCAATACTAACACTAATTTATTTTGACTTATTTTATTTTTTAATCAGTTCTAATAAACCTTCAGGTACAAGACGCAGTTTTCCTCGTTGAAATTCACTAATCCGTTTCCAATCATTTTTTCTAAAAATACCAATTACAATAGTTCTAATTCTAATATTCTTCATTTCTCATCACTCCAAACTTAAAATTAAAGTTGTGTTAATGTCATTTATTATTCACTATCTTAATTTCTAGTAAATTAGTATTGTGTTACAATAATACTAAATACCTACTAGTTTAAAAATTCATTACGGTGTAACAGGAGTTAGATCAATGACAGACAAGAAAAAAAGCTTACAAAGAAAAATATTAGAACCACTGTATGATAAAAGTTTAACCTGTTTATATTGCAATCACAAATTTAAAAGTAAACAAGTGCGATCAAGTATGGCAAAAGTGATTAAACAAGATAGTGATTACTGCACATATTATGAAGGTGACAACCCAATTTTTTATGATGTATTCGTTTGTCCAAGTTGTGGTTTCGCCTATACAAACTCATTTTCTCGAATAACACCTGCAAGAAAAGAAAAAATCGAAAAGAACTACTTAAAGAATTTATCAGCTGTTCCCCATTTATGTGGAAAACGCGATGTTTTTGATGCACTAAGAGCTTATAAACTTGCTTCATTAGCAGCTTATGTTATAAATGAAAAGAAAAGTTTAGTAGGAAACTTATTTTTGCGCATAGCATGGATGTATCGTTATCAAAATGATATTGATAATGAAAAGGAATACTTAGAAAAAGCATTACGATTTTATTTAGATGCGTACCAAAGAGGAAATATAAATGACTTAGTTATCGAAGAACACCAATTACTATTTTTAATGGGAGATATTTATATTCGCTTAGGTAAAAATAACGAAGCGACAAAGATATTTAGTATATTACTTTCCGACCGAGGGGTTTCTCAAAAAATTAGAACGCGAGCTAGTGAAGTGTGGAATGAATATCGGGAAAGGCAAAAAGAAAATAAAGAGTAGATTAAGACAGGGTGGTCACTATCATTGCCCTGTCTTTTCAATATATAAAATTGGTTTAAACATGTATTAATAAAAATTCAACAAAAGTGGGAAACATCTCAAGGTTCAGCATATGTTTATTATTTTCATTTTAACAATGCTACGAAACTCTTTTTAAAGGATTTTAGCAATTCTTTATTTGATTGGCGTTACCCAGAATTCCCAGAGGACTTAATGTTTTATAAGTATAATAAATGTATATCAGCTGTATGTTCACACGAAAAATATTTTTTGTGGATGATACATTTTGGAACAATTTTGTCCAAATAAAAAATAAATTTTTTATGAAAGATAATAACAAATATAAATAAAAGTGCAATTGCCCTAATAGTCAATTGCACTTTGTTAAAGACAACCTACAATTTTTCATTTAACTATAACTTTACCAACCATTCCTTCACTTTGATGAAATCGACAAATCAATTCATATGTACCTTTATTCGGGGATCTAAGAGTTAACTTTTTTGTTTCTCCCGGCTGGAGTTCCACATCAATTTTTAAATCTTTTATTGTAAAAGAGTGTGGCTTTTTACCATTGTTTTTTAAATTTAACGTAACCGGTTTTTCAGCTTTTAAATTTATGTCATTTGGATTAAAATAATTGTCATTTAAAGAAACCTCAATTTCCCGAACCGGGTCGAGTGGTTGTGTAGGCAGTATTATTTCAGCAAAAGCAACCTTTCCTACTGCATTAACAAATATGACCATTGTAAAGAAAATTAATATTCCTTTTGCATAGTTTTTCATTTTGTTAATTATTCCCTCCTTTCCTATTCTTTATCTTTATCAAATTGAAAAAAATATCACGATAAAATAAAAAAGACCGACTATTTGTCGATCTAAAATTTTCGCAAAACTGATTTGATGAAAATTAATAACAATAAACTCTAATTTTATTAATGACTTATTATTATTTTAAGAAATATTTAGAATTCTTATGTAAATCCATGTTAATATACTTCATAATTTTGTCCTGTTTGGGCACCTTCTACACTCTTTTTATAAGCAAGAGCTACCCTACTTGCAGGGACTGCTTCATATCCCGGAAACATATCGCCAAATTTATGTAATGACTCCTGCACGACATTTGGACTAACGCTATTAATGCGAATTCCCCGTGGCATTTCAATTGCCGCTGCTTTAACAAATGCCTTCACTCCACCATTAGCCATAGCAGCTGATGCACCTTGTGGAATTGGATCGTCCATTAAAATACCTGTAGTGAGGGTAAAACTGCCACAATCATTTACATAGTTCATCCCTAATAGGACAAGGTTAATCTGCCCTTTTAGCTTATAATTAATACCTATTTCATTTAATTCTGGTGTTAATTCCGTAACTGGAACGTAATGAGCACTTCCGGCAGTACTAATAACCGCATCAACTTTTCCTATATCTTCATACATCTTTTTTATACTGTCAATATCAGTCATATCTACTTTTACATCTTGACCATTACGCCCCGCACGAATAATCTCATGTTTTTTACCAAGTTCTTGGACAACAGCTTGCCCAATCGTACCACTTGCCCCTACTACTAAGATTTTCATTTTTCGAATCATCCTTTCATCATAAACGCCATTGTTAAATTTATATGCTACTAATATTAAATTCTTGAAAAATTATAACAAGAACAAACAATATGGCTTCAAGAACATCTACGTCCATTACTTCTGTTTAAAACATTTTTCTCCTACTGGAAGATTAAGGTAAATGTTTTTGAGAGCCTCTATTGGACATTTCATTAGAATTTTCTTTGCAAAATGTCCTTGAGATTGATTCTATTAGATATTTCAACAGGATTTTCTTTGTGAAATATCCTCGCGAATGACTCTATTAGACATTTACCGCTTTTGCCACAGGTGGGTAAAATAGCGTGTTAACAATAATAATATAATAGATTGTAAAATTAAAAATATTGAAGTTAAAACTAGATTTATTTTTTAATCAATGATTCCTAAAATGACCATAACTACACCAATAATAATAAAAATAACTGAAAATATTGGACTTATTTTTAATAAAGTTTGCAATTTATTATTCATAAAGTGGACCCCTCAAAACGAGTGCCATTCTACAATCTTATACTGATTGTAGCAATATGATTTTCCCATACATTATTAGTTCGTCAAAAAATGGCATTAACCCTTCGAACATGATTAATGCCATTTCGTTATTATTTTATTTGACTATAACCTATTCATATCTGATTATTTTCCTAACGCAATTTTAATTTGGGCTAAGTGATGTTCTTCATGCCACGCAAGTTTTGCCAACTTCTCTGCAACAGTAATTTTTCCGTTCGTTTCATGAATAAAAGAACGCTGCAATTGATCTTCTGTTAATCGTTCACCCAAATAAACAATCCGTTCATTAATACCTTCCAACATTTTAATTGAAGTTTCTACAGGGAGATTATTATCTGGTAGTTCAATCCATTTATCTTGATCAAAACCAGGTACAGTTGGGCTATCTTCAGTTAAAGCAAGCTTCAATCGTTGGTACATATTTAACTGAGAATCAGCAATATGGTGCACAAGTCCGCGAACTGTATAGCTACCTTCACGATATGTTTTGTTTAATTCTTCTTCATTTAATGAATCAACAGTTTCTCTTAATCTTGTAGTAAAAGTTTCAATTTGATTTAACCATTCACGCACATTTTCCAGTGTAACATTTTCTGGCACTTGCAACTTCCCTATTGGAAATTTGACATCCATTTTCCCATCCTCCTTTTCCATATTTAAAATTAATATACCTAATCATTTGCGTTGTTGTAAAATTATTAATATGTAAAGAGATTCACAATAAAAATGCATCCCTCAATTAGAGAAATGCTCAAAGGTCACTCATTTATTTTTTCCACTCTTCTATTAAAAGACCATAAATAATATGATCAACATAATGGTCATATAACCATTCGGCTTGTCTAATTATCCCTTCTTTCCTGAAACCAAATCGTTCAGGAATTGCCCTACTAATAAATCAGATTATAGATGTAGAATAAAACTACATAGATTTTCTCGAGCAGCTGGATAAAATCCGCTGCTTTTTTTCTTCATAAGTATACTTTTATAAAATTATAAAAATC
>NZ_JAACYS010000009.1 GCF_009996845.1 Pallidibacillus pasinlerensis
GGATTTGCTATTTAAAACGGTTTCAATTGCAAAACCACCTGCAACTGCCAAGTATGCACGACATCCTAAGCGACATGCGCTAAATTTTAGTTCACTGTTTTTCTTAACAAATATCGGTCGCCACAATCGGACGGGATCTCCATTAATTGTTGCTGATAAATCGCCTCCACAAATTGCTATAAGTGCATCCTCATGAAATTCAAATGTAGGACCAACTAAAGTCATTTCAATAGTTGGCTCATTTTCATCATTACCAACAAGTATATTAGCGATGCGATGTGCTGTATGATCCATGACTCCACTTGCAATTACACCATATTTTTGAAACCCATGTCTTCCCAAATCTTGTATTGTTGTCAGTAAGCCTGGACTTTTTACAGTAATCATAATGCTTCATTCTCCATTTTGACATATTCTTCATAACTAATAGGTTTAAATTTGATTTTGTCCCCAGCCATCAGTAAGGTGGGTGGATTTTTTTCAGGGTTAAACAATCGAATAGGTGTACGGCCAATTAACTGCCAACCACCTGGGGTTTCAATCGGGTAAATGCCAGTCTGCATCCCAGCAATTCCAACACTTCTTTCGGGGATTTTTAATCGTGGTGTTTTTCTTCTAGGTGTTGCGATTTTCTCAGACATACCCCCAATAAATGGAAAACCAGGAGCGAATCCAAGCATGAAAACAATATATTCACCTGAAGAATGTATCTCAATTACTTCTTCCGGTGTTAGTTTATTATGTTCAGCCACAACTTCTAAGTCGGGGCCAAAATCACCACCATAACAAACAGGTATCTCTATCAATCGAGGTTCATTTTCATAACTAATAGGGACTTTTAATAATAAGTCCTTAATTTTTTTACAAACATATTCGTAAATATTGTCCTTACCAGATATTAAATAAATGTTATAGGGTTCATAATAAACAGTTATCGTTGTAAAAGCTGGAATATACTCAATCATCCATTCGGGAGGATCATTATTTAAAAAATTAGTTATCGCTTGGATTTTTTGATGCGTCTCTATGTTTATTTCCGTTCCAAATTCAATTAGAATGGCATTTTCTCCCATTGGGTATAAATTATATTCCATTTAATTCCCCCTTTGTCTTCAGCAAAACAATTGTTGATTTTATTTTTATAAATTAATTTTTCCCATATTTTAATATAAAATAATATTTTATTCATAATCTTTTGAAAGTTCATTTTTTATAGACAAATATTTTAGTTTTATTAAAATAGATTATAAAATTAAACATTTACTTAGAAACATTTGTTTATCAATATTTACAAAAACAAATCCATATTTTTTGGTATATTCTAAAAAAGGGAAATAAATTTATTATTCTTGTATTATAGTTGAAAACACTTACAAAATCAATGCTATTTATTTTATTCATATAGCACTATTAGTCAATAGTACCATACTTAATATTTAAGCAAGCTCTAATATAATGCTGCTAACTCTACTAAATACAAACAGGACCAGGTTGATTACAATTTATCTTCCTGGTCCTGTTATTGTATTTTATTTGATTATGAATTGGGTTTTACTAATTCCTTCTTTCATTTTATTAACTTCAAGAATAGCAGGAATGGCATTTTTCAACTCTTGTACGTGGGAGATGATGCCAATCATTCGACCGGATTTTTGTAAATCAATTAACGTATCCACTGCCTTCGTTAAAGATTCCTCATCTAACGATCCGAATCCTTCATCGATAAACATCGTATCGATTTGTACTGCACCTTGGTAACTTTGAATCACATCGGACATACCTAGTGCCAAAGATAATGAGGCGTTAAACTTCTCACCGCCAGATAAGGTTTTCACGTCCCTCGTTTGACCGGTGTAAGAATCATATACATCAAGGCCAAGACCACTTTGTCTACCGCGGGCTTCTTGTCGATCGCTTCGTTGCAATACATATTGACCGTTCGATAATCTTCTAAGTCGTTCATTTGCCGCCATTAAAATTTGTTCTAAAAATTCAATTTGTAAATAACGTTCAAAGGAGATTTTTTTCTCATTTTGTCCCCGAATCACATCGTAAAGATCAGCGATGATGTTTTTACGTTTTTCTAGTTCTGCTACTTGTTTATCGACTTCAATAATTTTCTCTTTTAAATGATGAAGATCTTGTAATACTTGTTGTGACTGGCGTAATTGATCTTGGACTTGTTTTAATTGTTGTTGTAACTGTTCAACAACTGTTTTTAACTCAACTAAATCTACCTTTTGTTTATCTTTTAATGCATGTTGGAGTTCTTTAATTTGCAGTTCCAAAGTAGCGAGATTACGATAATACGAATCTATTTCTTCTTTTAATTGTTTCTGAGCACTTTCTGGCATTTTTGCTATGCGATAAGCTTCTTCATCTGCAAACTCTGCTTGTCTAAGCATTGTAATAAACTGTTGTTCTGCCTTCTCTTTTTTCTCACGGCTTTCATTAAGTTGTAATTTCGCATTTTCTAAATTTGCCTTCGTACTTGCAACTTGTTCTTTTGCGGATTGTAATTGTTTTTGAACTTGTTCCCAAGCCTCTTCCATTGCTTTCAACTGTTTTTCTACGTTCGCAATTTTTGCTTCTAAAATATTTAATTGGCGCAACTCTTCTGGAATTTGTTTTAATTGTTCTTCATAAACGGCTTTATTTTTTTCAAAAATCGTATTCTTTTCCTGAAAATCTTTCGTAACTGATTCGAGTTCAGCTTCTAAACGAGTTAGATTTTGCTCTAGTTGGTCGCGTTCATTTTTCAATTGAGAAAGTTTTTCTCTGTCTTTCATTAATGTTTCTACTTCTAAACTTACTTGCTTACCTTCTTTTACAATTTTATGGTAGGCTTCATGCACTTGTTCTTCTTCAAGACCGATTTCCCAAACTTCTTTTACTTGTTCTTCCAGTTGCATTTCGAAAGATTTATAGCTTGCCTCTACTTTACGATAACAGCGTTCAGCTTGAATTAACTTCTCTTTTACCACATCTAACTCTTCTTTCGTTGGTATATTCTCTTGCCCTTGTGCTTTGTTTGGATGTTCAAGACTTCCACAAACTGGACAAGCTTCCCCATCATGTAAATGAGCAGCTAAGATAAAGGCTTGACCATTAATCCAAGCTGTTTCTAGAGCATCATAGCGTTCTTTTAAATTAATGTATTGTTGTTTTTTCTCATCTAAATCCAATTTTACTTTATTTAAATTTTGTTGGATATTAATGTATTTTTGTAAAATACGTACTTGGTTGCCCAGGTCATTAACCCTTTGTTGTTTATCAGGTAATTGGTCTACTTTTTGTTCCGTTTCTTTAATTTGATCAATCAAACCTTGTTTTGAACTCTTTAGTTGCTCCAACTGTTGAGATATCGTTTCTTTTGATTTTGCCATCCCTTTTACTTCATCAAATTGCTCGGCCAGTTCTTTCTTTTTAATTTCTATTCGCTGAACGGCTGGTAATAATTCCTTAAAACGATGTAATTGTTTACTAAGTTCTTCCCGCTCACTTTTTTTATTTTCCTGGACCTTATACGCTTCTTCAGCAATTTTTAATTTTGTAACCGCGCCATTATATGCTTTTTCAGCAAGCTCTAATCGAACCCCTTTTTCTTTTTCATCTTTTCGCCAGTCATTGACTTGAGTTTCATAACTTTCAATTTTACTAGCTTTTTCAGCATTTTTTAGTTGCAGTTCCTTCGTTTTAAAAAGTTGTTCTTTTTCTCGCTCTTCTTGTAAGCTTCTTTCCTTTTCTTCAAGTTTTACAAATTCAGCATTTAACGCTTCAGCTTTATGGTATTCTTCTAATTTTTGATTAAAAGCTAACTCCGCTTGCTTTTCTTTCACTTCTTGTTCTTTTATCGTATTTTCATAATAGTCGACTTCTTCATTTAATCCTTCTAACACTTGATACGTATTAAAATTTTCTTGGGCAAGTGTCGCAAATAGTGAGGAATCTTCTCGCTCTGGAATTAATGTTTTTATATCTGTAAAGTAACGATCACGGTCATGTTTTACTGCATCAAAATCTTTCTCCGCTATATCTCTTTTTTCTTTTAATCGTTTACTAATTAACGTATACCTTTCCGTTTTAAATATTTTACGTAAAATTTCTTCCTTATTTTCCGTTTCCGAAGTTAGTAGTTTACGAAACTCACCTTGAGGAAGCATAACGATTTGAATAAATTGGGCACGAGTTAAACCGACTAATTCTTCAACTTTTTTATTAATTTCTGTTACGATTTGTCGGTCAACAACTGGGACTTCTTCATCATCGATTTTTTCATAAAACTCTTGGGCATGGCCTGTTTCCGTTTTATTACCTTTTTTCTTATGACCGAGCTGTCTTTTAATTCGATAATAGTGTCCTCGTAATTCAAATTCTAATTCCACAGCTGTATAAACATCATCATCAGCAAAATCACTTCGTAAACCTCTTATGTCACCACTACGGTCCTCACCGCTTGCTGAACCGTAAAGAGCAAAACAAATCGCATCAAAAATCGTCGTTTTCCCCGCACCCGTTTTACCGGAAATGACAAATAAACGATTTTCTTTTAATTCGGTAAAATCAATGACTTCAGTATCTCGATAAGGTCCGAAAGCCGTCATCGTTAATTTAATCGGTCTCATAATCGCACTCCAACCCCTTCCTTTACTTCGTTGCCGCTACTTCTTTTGAAGCTTTTTTCAATTCTTCACGATTTTCTAGTTCGATCTCATGCAACACTTCTTTAAATATTTCTTCCGTCTCATCTGATACTTCCGCTTGTTTAATTTCTTGATAAAAGGCACGGAATAAGGATAAATCATCCATTTGATGACGTGCGACCCGTACACCATCATTCTCACCCTCTGTTTGGTTTGCTAAAATAATTTTCCGCTCTACATGCATCGCATTTGGATATACCGAACGTACCTTTTCCATCGGTGATAGGACAGGTGTTTCATCAAGGAGTCGAACAAAAACATAGTCTTCATTAACTGGATGTTTTAACAAATCATCCATTGTTGCTTCGACCGTCCGCATATCGCGACGAGGTTCAAGTAGTTTTTTCTCAACCTGAATATTTCCTGCATCATCTAGTTCTACAATGTAATACCCTTTTTTATGTTTTTCTTCAGAAATTGAGTATTTAAGTGGTGAACCTGAATAACGAATTTTTTCATCTAACACGTAATGGGCCTGATGCAAATGGCCAAGGGCTGTATAGTGGAACTTCATAAAATGATTTGCATCGACATATTCTGAACCACCAATTGCAAGTGGACGTTCCGATTCACTCGTGTTTTCCTTTTCTTCACCGTACGGGGTAACAAAGGCATGTCCAACAAAAACGTGTCGAGCATTCGGATCCATATGACTCATTATTGTCTTAGTTATTTTTTCCATGGCATCATTATGAGTCCGAATTTCTTCATCAGCAAACACAGTCCTTACAACACTCGGATCAGTGTACGGCACTAAGTGAAAATGAACTTCCCCATATCCATCATGTAAAATAACAGGGTCAAGGTTTTTTGAGAATTCACCAACGATATGCAGGCCGTTTGCTTTCATAATTTTACTACCGAAATCAAGTCGCGTTGGGCTGTCATGGTTTCCAGCAACGGCAAGCACAGGCGTTTTAAGTTTTAAAATAATCGTCTCTAATACTTCATCCAGTAAATCAACGGCATCAGTAGGCGGTACGGCACGGTCATATAAATCGCCGGCAATAATAACCGCATCGGGTTTTTCCTCTTCAATCGCTTTAATAAATTGCTCTAAAACGTATCGTTGATCTTCCGTCATGTATACACCTTGAACAAGTTTCCCTAAATGCCAGTCGGCCGTATGGAAAAATTTCATATATTTCTCCCCTTTCATATTCAGAACAAATTATTTATTTAATACTATTGCTTTTATTTTCTCATAATCTTCTACTATAGTTTCAAGTTGTTTCGGTGTCAGATTGCGAGCTGCCATTTTTTGAATAAAGCTTGTCCAATCATTTGTATTATAGGTTGCTGCGGTTTCGAGCACCGCATACACCTTCGACATATTTTGATCATTGTTATTTTCTATTATTCTATCTAAAAATTGCTTTTCTCCTATTTTATCAATCAAATAATCTGAATAACCAGCTAATAAAAAGAGCCAACTTTTCTCGACATTCATATGTAACGCTATTTTTTCTAACGTTTCGCGCGTTGGCCGATGTTCACCACGTTCAATTTTACTTAATTGAGAAAAACTAACACCTGTCTGTTTTGCAAACTCTCTTAAACTTAAATTTTGTTTTTCTCGTTCTAAACGTATCGTTTCACCTAAAGTTAGTAATTTTGGTGTATTCAAACTGATCACCTCTTAGTTCAAATGTAACACATTTCGTTTCGTAACACAACACAAACGTTCGCGCTTTAATGCTCTGATTTTTAAATATATAGTTAAAATAGAATGTTTAATATGTTAAATTAATTTCAAAACAATAAGGGGATGGAAAAATATGGATAAAAAATCACTACAGAGGTTAATCGTAAGTTTACTCCTAGCTTCCATTGCATTAAATATTTATCTTTATAAAGAATCTTCACAGGCGAAATGGGAAATGGGTGAAGCTTGGCAAACAATTATCGGTAATGCTGATTCAACAGTAGATTTCCTTAGAAGAGTAAACTTAAATGAAACTGCGGAAACAGAAAACGGAAAACGAATATTACAAGAAATGGAATTTCAATTAAATGATCTTAGCTCAAATTTTTCTTCAGCTCATGAGGTGTTAGAGGAATCAAGTAAAGTTTTAAGAAAAGTAATTGAAGAGGGGCAAGTTTCGGAAGAAGAGATAAGAATTTACCAAGATAATTTAGGGATTTTCGAAACAATCTTATATCGTATTAATGAAACACTAAAATATGACCGAGCTGAATGGTACAAAGCTTTTGCAGATGAAGATGGTCCTAGAAAAATTGATCAATTAATTGAAGAAACAATAGCTGAACTGAAAAAATAATCCCAGTTTCCAAATGAAACTGGGTTATTTAATGTACAAGCAGATACTAACTATTTATTTTACTGTAATGAAATTTGATTGGAATACTCTTCATGTTCATTCATTTCGTCATCCGTATATTTTATTCCACTGTAATGAAGCGTACCGTCTTCAATATGAAAATCCGTAATTTGTGTTTCATCTTCATAGTCCGTTAATTGTTCTTGATTACCAGTTTCAATGTTTACACGGTAAATATTTCCACCGATGCTAACTGTTCCATACGGATAGCCTAGAATCACTAAAACATGTTCATCATTTTCCCAAATCACATTTTTTGGCTTACTTTCAGAATTTCCTTCAATTAATTTTTTCTGGCTACCTTCTTTTAAATCAACAATATATAAATCACTTAGCTCTTCCCATTCAAACGGAGCTAGATAGGCTGCATGTTGACCATTCGGTGATTTCACAGGTTCAGATGGATATTGATCAGATAAAACGGCTGTGTCCTCACCTTCTTTTTTCAACTCTACCGTATTATTTTCATTATTTAACTCAATACTATAAAGTTCTACATCTTCCGTCTCTTCTTCAATTGTTGATTCATCTTCTTCGCTATTTGTTTCCGTATTATTCGAATTGTTTTCAACTTGGGAAGTTTCTTCATTTTTTGATGCAGAATTTTCCTCTTCTGCCGTACCACATGCTGTTAAAACAAAAGCGATTAGTAACACGATTAGTAGTCTTAACTTTTTCATATTTCTTCCCTCCAGGAAATCGTTTTTCTAATATAAGAATACCATATAGTTTTTACTTCTATTAAAAATTTCATGTAAATTTCTTAAAAAATGTAGAAAAAAGAAACAGGCTAAGACCTTTATGCCTGTCAATAGAAAACAAACCTTTCTATTTTACATATAATCCAGCTACTTCATCTTTATCATTAAATGAAATAGTATACACGCGATCTTGTTCACTATATTTTGCTGTGAGAACAACGACATAATAGCCATCTTGTTCTTCAACAGAAGACTTATCAAATTCCTCAAATTCTCCCGATTGTTCGATAACCGCTCCTAATTGTGCCATCTGTTCAACCGGTAAAGCCGATTTCATCGTTTCATCAAACTTTGCATGAAGCTCGTCATAGGCTCCCTCATTTAACAACGTAACAACTTCCTCTGCCATCGGAACATATTTTCCCGATAGCTCATCGCTACTTCCTCCACAAGCAACTAGGAAAAGTGCAATAAAAAGACTGAATAAAAGAGTCATTCTTTTTCTCATTGTAAAACACCCTTTCTTTTAATCCATAATGTATAAAGTAAAACAGCAAGTGCAACAACGGCAATTACGATTTCTAACACGATAACAGATTCATTCCCTCGTATAAATAATGGAAGTATACCAACCGATGCATTCACAAAAGTATGTATAAGGATGGCAATTATTAGAAAATATATTTTTTTATGTACAATAGTCTGGAGCACAATAATAGAAAGTCCGATATGTAAAATTATCGCAAAAAAGCGTTCTATCCCACCTATAAGAAATTGATCCCCTAAAGCAATCGCAAATGGTGAAAAAACATATTGGAAAGCTGGGATCCCGACAAAGATAACTGCCTCAATCCCACCATGACCGGTACCAAAAAGAAAACCAGACATCCAGTCCCTCTGTTTCATGATGTATCGCATGGCAATGAAACGAGCTGTTTCTTCAAAAATCCCCGCAGACAAACCGAGTAAGATGGCAAAAAGAATCGGTTGCGTCATGCTAAAAAAGATAAAATCTGTACTATTTTTCTGTAAAAATTCGAGTAAAGGTAAACGGAGTAACATTTGTGATACAACAAAGGCTAGAACACCTAACAAAAAGGGGATGTATCGTTTTTTCTTCCAAGCATAAAGAAATGCGAAAATTGGTAGACCTACACTTATTATGATGGCAAAAATCGTACCAAACAAGTAATCACACCCTAAAGAAACACTTATTTTACTCAACGGATTTTATATCATTTCAATCAATAAATAATAACTTACTATAAATAACGATTCCATAGCAAAAAGGTTTCATATAATTCATAAAAAATGATATTTTTACTAGTGGTGTTACAATAAGAATGGTAAACAAATAAAAAGGAATTAAGAAAGAGG
Source organism: Pallidibacillus pasinlerensis (assembly GCF_009996845.1). Taxonomy (GTDB): domain Bacteria; phylum Bacillota; class Bacilli; order Bacillales; family Caldibacillaceae; genus Pallidibacillus; species Pallidibacillus pasinlerensis. The sequence goes on from NZ_JAACYS010000009.1 coordinate 9,124, forward strand.
GGTTGGGTTACCCATGGAATATCCTGCTCGAGTTATGACAATTGCAGGCTCTGCAGCCGGGGGCAGTGCGGGGATTCAGGCTGATTTAAAAACATTTCAAGAATTAGATGTATACGGGATGAGTGTCGTAACCGCCATTGTTGGCCGTCATCCAAAAACGAATAAAAATGTACATACATTAGATATCGAAGCGATTGAAGCTCAATTTGCAACAGCGGTGAAGCAAGTTGGTATTGATGGTTTAAAAACAGGAATGCTCTTTTCGAAAGAAGTGATAGATACGGTTGCGACTTTAATTGAAGAGGCAGATATTAAACATATTGTTGTCGATCCAGTTATGATTGGAAAAATGAATTCGAAACTTTTAAAAGATGATGCGATTGCGGCTTTGAAAGAAAAACTAATCCCAATGGCATCAATCATTACACCTAATATCCCAGAGGCATCCGTTCTTTTAGATGATCGGCCGATTGAATCTGTTGAAGATTTAAAACAGGCAGCGATTGATTTGTACAATCTTGGGGCAAAAAATGTATTAGTTAAAGGCGGGCGATTAGAAGGGCCAGCTATTGATGCATTATTCGATGGAAAAACGTTGACTACCTTTAAAGCACCAAGGATACAAACGGTTAATACAAGTGGTGCAGGTTGTTCTTATTCGGCAGCCATTGCGGCGCTGTTGGCAAAAGGGCATTCAGTTCAAGATGCGGTTTACGAAGCAAAACGCTTTATTACGACGGCGATTGAGTACGGCTTTTCTTATACGGAATCCGTTGGTCCAACTTATCATGCGGCAGAACGGAAATATGGAGTAGCTCATGAGATTGAGGTTGAAGAATTCAATAAATAATTTGCCGTGCAAGATAAAAGGGATGGTTCCGGATTTTACTTCGTACTATCCCTTAAATTTTTATTGCCTTTAGCATGAAAAAAGCAAACTGATTTTTTTCACGGATGTCATCCTCTCGTTGTTTAATAAGACGGATAACATTATATACTAATTTTTTGTTAACGGAAGATGAAATGATATTCTAATATAATGTTTTAGTTTTAAAAAGAATGAAACAATTATTTATAACGAATCATCGTCCACATGCCAATATCTTCAAATCCTAACCGTTTATAAATATTGCCTGCTTTTGGATTATCGTAAAATAAACAGAGTGTTTTTCCTTCTGCTAGTAAATCACTGCATAGTTTTTCCATACATCTTGTTGCATAACCTCTTCGTTCATATCCAGGTCGAGTGCCTACCCCAACAATCATCGCGGATTGAGAGTTTTCTGCTGTCGTCGACGCTGAAGAAACCATAATTCCTTCTTCATTACGAATAATATACGTTCTTCCCGTTTTATACTTTTCTGCCCGTTCTCTTGATTCAACGCTCATATTTGCATTGGCAAATTCCGGTATGGAACGGAGCATTTCAATATTCTCTTCATACTCGTCCGGTTGTAAATATGTTACTTTTTTTAACTGTTCTGGATCTACCTCATAATTTAACTTCGTACATTTGGCATAATACATTTCTTTATCTTCCTTAATATCACGATTGACGAATTTTCTTAATGGATCAACTAAATGTTTCAACCCACTAATTTCAATCGGATTCGGATTTTGATTAATAATTTCTGCAAAAGCTTCAACATCATAGGATTGCTCACTATATGGTATATAATTGTTGTTATATCGTAATAAAACTGCGATCAAATCGCCATTTTCAAATTGTCCCCAAAGCTCTTGAAACTCGGACTCATACCCATAGGCTTCAATATCACCGATAATAAATAAATTTTCCGCCGGTTTCTTACCGACAAGTGCCATAACTTCTTCATAGTCATTTTGTGTTAATTTGCGAATCATTTTTACTCCTCCTTGTGCTCATGCCGGAAAGCTATTGAATAACTGATTTTTCTTCGGAATCAATTTTTATTTTTAATAAAAGAACTCCTCGTGTTTCGTTGATCATCTTTTCAATTTCCGATTCGTCTTGTATATTATAGAATTCTAAGTTGTCTGGAGATTCTCGTACAAGCGCTAATAAATATGCTTCCCCTAATTGTAATTCAAGCTTTTCATCTGCTAATGTATAATCCCATCCCATAACACCATCATCTAAAAGAAACTTTTCCATCGGTGCTGGCTTAGTCGTTACACCAGGGGCATATAAAAAGATAGAAGCTGCCTCTCCATCCGGATTAATCACTCCGAATCCGATATTTCCCTTTTCCGTTTTGTTTGGACTTAACCCAAAGATTAGTTGTTCAAGAATTTCTGGCTCGGGATTCCCTTGTTCATAACGCTCTATCCAAATATTGACCCAAGTTTCATCCGCTTTCAGCCAATTAAAATGATAATCAAATAAAACACCTAAATTTAGATCTTCAAACGTATCGGCGTATTTCGACTTATCATTTACCACTATAGTCGCCACTGCATCCTTTGATTGATTGCAACCCGAACTTATCAATAAAGTAATCAAAAGTATATTAATTAACGCAAATTTTTTCAACAAGGTCTCCTCCTGCCATTACGGAATCTATCAATCTTACAAAATATTTATTAAAATTGAATATTTGTTCCCACATTATTTGCATAAAAACTTTTAACCTGATTCTCATTTCTAAAACAGATCGCTGCGAAAATAATACCCCCGATAAAGCCACCTGCATGTCCCATAAAACTAATCCCAGGTATTAAAGAAGTAATGAAGCCAAGGACAACAAATGTAAAAATAAGCATTTTATCATGTTTAATAAAGCTTTTATGAAATTTCACCATTAAGTAAAAATACATTCCAAATAATCCATAGCCAAAGCCAGAGGCCCCGACACCAAAACCTGATTTTGAAAGAATATGAATCATAATGCTTGAAACAACAATCGTAAATAAGATGAAAAGAAAATATTTTAAACTGCCAATCACCCTCTCAATTGGTCGGGCTAGTATAAGAATGAAAAACATATTTAACGTAAAATGCAAGAGACTACTATGGAGTAATGAGTTTGTAATCAAGCGCCAATATTCCCCGTCATTTATTAAATTGCGTTCGTAGGCACCTAAAGTAATTAAATTCTCTTTAGAAGTACCTCCCATTAATAGTGTAAGAATGAAAAAAAGAGAACAAATGCTAACAAATATGGCAGTTAAAGGATAATGTTTAACATATTGACGAAAACCAATATCTTTAACTGTAAACATACTCATGATGAAACTACACCCCTCTTTTCACTTTTAACTCACGAACAAGTTTTTAGTGAGTCGAACGTATTTTAATTAATTTCATACCATTTACAATTGCACCGATAAATCCAGTGATTGTAAAAATAAATGCGACAAAAAGTGGTGTTGAAGTTAGCGACTCGGTTACAATTCGATATGTACCTAAACCAAATAAGAGTAAACTACAAATAAATGTGATTATAAGTCGAGTTTTCAGCTCTTACCCCTCCATTATTTGTATAATTTCTATCTATCATACTATAAATTCTAATTTATCAAAATATTAATTTTATAAAATTTTCGTTTTCCAAACTAAAAGAGACAAAATATAATTATTTTTAGATAATGAAATCAAAAATCTTCGAAAGAGGGATTTAGATGGAAATTAAAAACAGACCAGAACCAGTGAATGCAGCAAATTTGTTTATTGAAAAATATTTTCCGAATTGTGACGGAGCAATTTTAGCAGGTAGTGTTGTTCGGGGTGACGCAACAGAAACTTCCGATTTAGACATCGTTGTATTTGATCAAAATATCCATTCCTCTTACCGAGAATCGCTCATTGAATTTGGTTGGCCCATTGAATTATTCGTTCATAACTTCACTTCCTATAAAGATTTTTTCGAAAGCGATGCAAAACGCGCAAGACCAACGTTACCTCGAATGGTTTCTGAAGGAGTGATACTAAAAGGAGAAAATGTGATTGTGCCAATCCAATGTGAAGCTGATGAAATTTTAGCTAAAGGACCAGAAAAATGGACTCAAGATACAATAAATATAAAACGCTATTTTTTAACGGATACCCTCGATGATTTTATTGGTTGCGATAATCGTGCAGAGGGAATTTTTATAGTAGGCACCCTTGCAGAACTTGTCAGTGAATTTGTATTAAGAACGAATAATTGTTGGATTGGTAAGTCAAAATGGATTGTCCGTTCTTTAAAAGAATTTGATGAAGATTTTGCTAGTCGATACGTTAAAGCCTTTGATACGTATTATAAAAAAGATGATAAAAAACTAGTTATCAATCTCGTTGATGAAGTTTTACAACATTATGGCGGGCGATTTTTTTCAGGCTTTTCATTAGGAAAAAAATAATTCTATTGAACTAGCATGTAATATAAATTGAAAGATTCAAATGTAAACGTTTTAGCATGATTTTAGAAGAAATGATCGCATAATATAGGAATTGTGACAATGAGGGTACCTAAAACTCTTTCAGATAGAATAAACTTGTTAAATCGAATGAGACTGGATGAAATGAGCTTTGAGCTCATTTTTGTTTTACTTTATAATAAAAACCATCAATTTAAAAGGAACCTAATAAACTGATAAATTTTATCGAAAGGATGTTTACCATTTTTAGAAATTCAACTATCAAGAAAATGTTAGCCCTTACAGGTGTTATCGCTCTATTAATGCTTGTGGGTTGTCAAGCAAGTTCCGAGGAAGGAACGAACAAGAAGGAAGTAAAAGAAATTGTTGGGATTGAACCTGGATCTGGAACGATGAAGATTGCGGAAGAAACAATTGAAGCATATAACTTAGATTTAAAGCTTTTACCAAGTTCTGAGCCAGCAATGTTAACAGAATTAAGAAAAGCAATTAAAAACGAAGAGCCAATCGTTGTAACGTTATGGCAACCGCATTGGATTTTTACCGAATATGACTTGAAATTCTTGGAAGACCCGAAAGGTACGCTCGGTGCTTCTGAAAATATACATACGATGGTTCGGTTAGGTCTTGAAGAAGATCAACCATCTGCTTATCAATTTTTAGATAACTTCTTTTGGGAAGTAGATGACATGAATGAAGTGATGTCAAAATTTGGCCAAGATGAAACGGTCGAACCACGTGAAGCTGCAGCAGAATGGATTGAAAAAAACCGTGACCGAGTCGATGCTTGGATCGAAGGAATTGAACCAGTTAACAACGAAACGATCGAATTAGCTTACACTAATTATGAAACGGAAATTGCCTCAACAAACGTCGTTACCCTTGTATTAGAAGAATTAGGTTACGATGTTGAATTAACACCACTTGATATGGGCATTGCCTTTGAAAGTTTATCAAATGGGGAAGTTGACGGTATGCTAATCGCATGGCTACCTGTTGGTGCTGCTTCCTATGCTGAACAATACAAAGACGAGATTGATGACCTTGGTCCAAACCTTGAAGGGGCACAACAAGGATTCGTCGTACCTGCCTATATGGATATAGACAGTATTGAAGAACTACCAACGAAGTGATACAGAGGGACAGGTCCGTCGTTCCATTTTCGAAGTGATACACGGGGTCAGGTCCGTCGTTCCTCTTTCGGAATATTCAAATTTATTTACAGAATTCCATCCAATATATAATTTTAAAAGTGTAGGTATTGAAAGTGAGATTCCTACATTTTTTTACTTACAGACAGCCTTAATTAACTATAAACTTCACTTTTAAAAAATATTAATGAAACACTGAACCCGTCCCCCTGTTATATTCCACACAAAAGAAACACTGGACCCGTCCCTCTGTTTCATTCATCTATTGATAAAACATTAATACGGAATTTCCACACAATATCATTAATCATTCAACAACTCCCCCTATCCAATCTATAATTCGAATACTTACTTATTTTATATTACTTTTCCAAAAAGGAAAATGGAATTTTACAAACATTAAAATAAATTGATTATTAATGCTTCCAAAAGAGAAAATATGGTATTCTAGAATACAGAAAGGAGTGTTGTTCATGGTTCATTCTATTCCAGAATTCACACTAAATGATGGACTTAAATTACCTGCAATTGGCTTCGGTACATATAGATTAAAAGGTGTCGATGGGGTCCGGGCAATTACTAATGCAATTGATATCGGTTACCGACTAATTGACTCTGCTTACAATTATGAAAATGAAGGAACAGTCGGTGAGGCAATTCGTCGCAGCTCTGTACCTAGAGAACAACTTTTCATAACTTCGAAACTACCAGGTCGTTATCATGAATACGATTTAGCTGTAACAACTATTCAAGAGTCGCTTTACCGCGCCAATCTAGATTACTATGATTTATATTTAATTCACTGGCCAAATCCGAAACAAGGGAAATTCGTAGAGGCGTGGCAAGCATTAGTTGATGCAAAAAAATGGGGACTAATTCGTTCAATCGGAGTTTGTAACTTTTTACCAGAGCATATTGAAATTCTCGAAAAAGAAACCGGTGTCAAACCAAGTATTAACCAAATTGAACTGCATCCATTCTTTAACCAAGCAGAACAAAGAAAATGGCATGCAGAACATAATATTCAAACCCAATCATGGAGTCCACTGTTCCGTGGTGTTAAATTACTAGAAGACGACACATTACAATCAATTGCGAGAGCTCACAACAAAACCGTTGCGCAAGTGATATTACGTTGGCATTATCAACTCGGTTCTATTGCCATTCCAAAATCAGCATCTCCAGAAAGACAACTAGAAAATATCTCCATCTTTGATTTTGAACTAAGCGAGCCGGAGATGAATACCATTTCTAGTTTTACTCGACCTGATGGTAGACAAAAAAATCAAGATCCAGCCGTTTACGAAGAATTTTAATAAAAAGGGGGCCCAATTTTCCAAACGGAAACTCTCGGGACCCCTCTTTCTTTTCTTCTATTCCGAATAAATCGCAATAATCACAATGGCCGTATCCTCACCAATGTTCGTTACCATATGCGGTACACTCGCATTCCAACTAAAGGAGTCCCCTTCTTCTAAGACAACCGAATCCTCCACCTGTTCAACAAGTATTTTCCCTTTCATAATGACATTCGATACCTTGATGAGCATGAGGTTTTTCATCAATTGAACAGCCGGGTTCTAAAGTAACCGATTGAAGCCGTAATCCACCCCGGCGGGCAATTTTACTTTATCGATATAGTTTTGCCTTAATTTTAGGCATTAGTTTATATTTTATTTTGCCTTTTGATGAACAATTTCGTTACACATTAATCATGGGGTACTTGTTGCCATCGGCAGCTACTGTACTAGCATTTTCAGTAGAGTTTAATTATCGCATTGAAACGACCCGATTAGTGGCGGCGATTTCAAATTTAAGTATACTAGTTAGAATTGTCGTGTTGTATACCTTTAGTCTACTTATATAAAACCAATTTTAAAGAGGTTGACGATAGGTCAACCTCTTTTTTGCTACGTATCTTTTCTTTTCATCATTGCTAAACGAGTCATCTGGGCGACTAATTCATCTCGCTGGTTATAACCACGATGTTCGAACCAAACAATCCCACGATCGGGTTTTGATTTTGATTCACGTTTATTAATAACCTCAGTCTCTACTCTTAACGTATCGCCAATACGAACTGGATTTGGAAATTTCATCTCTTCAAACCCTAAGTTACCAAGGGTTGTGCCTAAAGTTGTATCACCTACGGAAATTCCGACAATTAAAGCAGCCGTAAACATACTATTAACTATAATACTGCCGTGAATACTATTTTTACCAAATTCGGCATCAAGATGCAGTGGTTGTGGGTTATGAGTCATTGTCGTAAATAATAGATTGTCCGTTTCTGTTACCGTGCGGGTAATTTCATGTTTAAATACATCGCCAATATGTAATTCTTCAAAATATTTTCCTGGCATCTTTACGCCCTCCCATTTTAAGATGAAATGTAATTTTTCGCCGCTTCTACATATTGTTTTGCTGTTTTTACATGGGCATAGTCAATATGTTCACCTTCGTAAACAATCGCTGCCCTTCCTTCCTTTAACGCTTCATTAAAAGCTTCAATCATCCCTTCATAGTAGGCAATTTCTTTTTCCGTAGGTGAGTATACTTCATTAACAATCGGTACGTGAGATGGATGGATAACCATTTCTCCTGAGAATCCTAATTGACGATTAAACTGTGCAGCTTTCCGTAACCCTTCTAAATCTTTAATATCTTGCCATAGTCCCCCAATTGGTTGGACTTTCGCTGCTTTTGCGGCAAGCACAACGTGAGATCGGATATATAAACGTTCTAATCCTTCTGCCGTCCATTGATAATTTAATTCCCGTTCCACATCACCACTTCTTGGACTAACCCCTGCAAGGGCTACGACTCTCGGTTTTATTGCTATATCATAGGCAGCGTGAATCGATTTTGCCGTCTCAAGGGTCGGGATTAGTTTAATAGAACCGACTTCTAACCCTTTATTAAATTCAATTTCTGAAATAATACGATGAATAAGCTCAATATCCTCAGGTCCATCCAATTTAGGTAAAACAATTCCTTCTAAATCTTTTTTGATAATTGCCTCTAAATCTTTAATATTAAAACAATATGGTCCCCGATTAATGCGCACATAAACTCGTTGTCCATTATCTGTTAAAGGTTTGATAGCGTCTGAAACATTCGTTCTTGCCTGATTTTTTAAATTTTCTGGAACACTATCTTCTAAATCTAAAATAACCGTATCTGTCTGATATGACGGCACCTTTTCAAACCATGTCTCTTTTATTCCAGGAACAAATAACATCGTACGAATTGGTTTCACTTTTTCACCTACTTTTAATAGTTTTATAGGATTCAAAATAAAATAAAACGCTTTCGAAGTTTGTTAGCTAGCTTTTTATATAAAAAAAATATAGAAATATGCAACTTTTATTTAATGAATTTTACAAATATTATAATACTAAAAATTATTACTACTTACAATATTTTTAACTAACACTATGTAGGCGGTTACGTACTAAATAAAAAGACTGTTTACCTAGTATAAAAGTAAACAGCCTGAAGTTTACAATTTTTTTAAAGGAGTTAAGATAATTGTTTAAAAAAGGCGATTTAATGATGTATACTGAACATGGAATTTGTCAAATTGTGGACATTACGGAACGAACGATAGATGAAACCACGAAAAAATACTACATTATCCAACCTCTCGAAAACAACCAACAATTAACAATCAGTATTCCCGTTGATCGTGCAAATGCAATGAAAAAGATGTTAAAAAAGAAAGAAGCCGAAGAAATACTTGGTTTATTTCACAAGAACATTACTCGCAAAGAAAAAACTAGTAGAAGAAGAGGGATGAAAGTTTTATGAGAACAATCGAAAACTGTTAGAACGAATAGAAACTACTCTTTATAAAGAACTAGCCCTCGCTCTCGAAACAACAGACGACGAAATTACAGAACAAATCCATAACGCAATTTGAAACACTGGGACAGGTCCACTGTCTCATTTTTTATAACATCTTTTAAGTATTGAACAATTTTAGACATTTCCCTTATAGCAAAAATCTTTCATTCATTTTTTAACAATGAACCCGCACCTTTATATCTGTTTAGTGCGGGTTTGTTTTAAACATTATTTATCTTTTCTTAACAAATATTGATTCCCATCTTGGTCATAAAAATAAACATGGAACCGTATGGCATTTTCATTAATTCATCTACTTTTACACCATTACTTCTTTGATTTAATTACTAGATTTTTTAAGCCATTTTTATAAAATTCCTCAGCATATTTTTCTTCAAATTCTATAATTCGCAAAAAGGCCTCTTCACGTGTATCATTTCGAACATTCATTTCATTGGCATAATCACGTTTCGCTAAATTAAGTGCCAACTCATCCCAAAATGTATAATCATCATATTCACTAATGAACTCATGAATCTCTTCTTCAGCATCATGCGTCAAATATGCTTGGTCTGATTCTTTATCATAAACCACTTCAGGCATGTTCATTTGATGTGCCGCATTTAAAATATAGTTATAAAGATCTTCATATTGTTCTATCGGTTCGTCACGAAATGAGTTGATTACCCAATTTCCTGCTTCAACTAGCGTTAACAAGTCCTTCATTTGTTTTTTTGTAAAATTAATTTTCACCCTTTACCTCCTAAAAAAAAATAGAATGTTCACTCAGACTAATTAGTGTCCCAACATCATGAATTCCATCATTTCACGGGCATTTTCAATGATTGGTAGAGAGTTTACAATCTGTAATTTAATATTTAATTTTTTTGCAATTGGAGCGATTTGTAATGCAAGTAATTCTTTAACTCGAATTTCTTTCGGTAGATTGTTGAATTTTTTAATGAACTCTATAAAATAATGTTGCACGGCTTCAATTGAATCATCCGTAAACATTTCATAAAATACTATCTGGCCATATGTTTGCTCAGCTGAAAGCATAAGCATTGGATAATATGGCCGATCATTTTTATTTTCTTGAATTGGGGTTAGAACGTAATCACTATCTAATTCTACTATTACATTTGATTTTTTTATGGACTGTTTTATGTGTTGTAATTCTAACTCATTAACATATAAAGGCACTTGTTGATCAAGATTTTCTTCTTTTGTAATGACAATTTGTCCTTTCTCCCATTTACCTGTTTCTTCTTCGTATTTCCATAAAAATAGTCTACCATCACCTTGATAATGCTTTATGATTCCTGGTCTATCCTGAACATTTTTACAAAGATTGTTTAATTGTTCAAGAATAAATAACAATTCTTGTACTTCTTCGTCAACTAAAAACCACGGGTAGAAACCAGGCCAATAACTACGAAAAACTGGCCATTGATTTTTCCCTCGATAAGACCTTCCATATTCTTTTAAAAGTTTATAGTCTTTATTACTTAATTCATCGCGATTAACAAAGTCTACCGTTAAACTGTCTTGTTTCATATAATCACGTTCACTAAAGTTCGGGTCGAAAATTAATTGATTAAAAAACTCGATACTATTAATCCCTCTAAAAGCAGACAGTCCAAATTCTATTCCTCCCATACCTAAAATTGAACAAATATACAGCTCTTCAGTATCTGGGTGTAGTATTGCAATCAATTGATCATCACTTAACCAATTCCATGGTTTCATTTTTTTAAACTCTTCAGCTGCATCGAGGAGACGTGGCCAAAACGCGTTTGATTGAGTTTCTTTTATATCATCCATTTTCTGTTGAACTGTTTGGTTTTTTTCTTGTTTTTCAAATACTGATTCTAAAATCTCATTAATTTCATCCATGCGCTCTTTCCTATCAATTTCTGGTGTTGTCGGGGAATTTAAGTATTCGAATCTACTATCCTCAGCTGGTACTTCACGCATCACCTTCGTACATCGTGGGTAAACCACCCCATCTTGCTCTGGTAAAATTTTTTCTAAAACAATTTCATGCTCCCAATTGTCGCCAAAATCATAGGTATACAAAACACGATCTTTTTCTTTTAAAAAAATATTATTTAGCAGGATTGTCTCTTCATCATAATTTATGCTTTTAAAGGTTGACACGAAACCAAATTCCTCATTTTTCGGGCTAATTAAAATAATTTCATCGATTGGCACGGAATTCATTCTTTTAATTTGAAAATGATGTAGATGAGAGTTTGTCCATTCGAAGGCTACTTGAATTACATGGTGAAGCTCAGCAAACGTCATCGTATCACGTACTTCCACTCGCCTCCAAACCGGCGGCTTAAAACCTTTTAAAGTTACTTTTAATTGAAAAATCATATCAACACCTCTGGTACACAGGGACAGGTCCATTGTCCCACCTTATTTTCTTCATCATACATGACTTTTCTTGGTTATAAAATATTTTAACATAAATTTATTTTTCTCTAAATCTAGTAGTTATAAATTTGCTAGGGGTTGTGCCGTTTTGTTGTCATCATCATTGACATATTGTGTTTGCTCTATGCGTGCTTTTACAAGTTTAGTCATTCATAACAAAAATGTGCCCGACTTTCTGATTGATCGTATGTTATTGGTACATCGAACCCGTCTTCCAGATTCTTCCTAGTAATAATAGAGCAATGAACCTGGCCCTCTGATTCATTCTTCTTCAAAACGAAACACCGAACCCGTCCCTCTGTATCCCTCCCTCTGTATCCCTCTGTATCCCTCAAAGTTTTAGAAGATGATTTGGAGCTGTTTCCACCGTATCAAGGGGCGCCATTAATGCTTCGTGAAACGGCTGAAAAATATCCAGAGGTTGTTGAAGCTTTAAATAAGTTAGCTGGAAAAATCACTGACGCAGAAATGCGCGAAATGAACTATTTGGTGAATGTAGAAGGAAAATCTGCTTACGAAGTTGCAGAAACATATCTTAAAGAACAAAACTTAGTCGGGCAGTGATACACGGGCAGTGATACACGGGGACAGGTCCCGTGTACCATTTTTGCGAGTGATACAAGGAACCCGTCCCTCTGTATCTACCATTTTTGCGAGTGATACAAGGAACCCGTCCCTCTGTATCATCATCCCTCAAACTTGTGCGATATTTCCATTTTTCGTGCGAAAATCGTGATTTTTGTGCGAATATTAAATTTGCCCGAATGATATAGAATGAAGCCACTTAACTATTAACCTACAGCAAAATAAAAAAGGAGGTGCGCCCCCCTTTTAAAACACAACCTACTATCTTCTATCCCAGAACCGGTGTTGCGCGATCACTTGTAAAAACTCCTTTTCAAAGTTTGGATTATTTGCGGCAAATACAACGCCTGCTAAATTATTGTTCGATGAACGACGAATATAGTTCTGAGCTGTTGACGCGACACCGATTGGTTTAAAATGTGAATATGCATGTTGCACATATTTAAATGCATTTTGCATAAATTTCGCTTGGTTTCGGGCGTTTCCTCCAACTATATAAACCGTATCAAATAAATACGGGCTTGCGGTAATAAATGTATAGCTGACTTCAAGTTTTGTTCCATCATCGCCAGTTACAGTACCTAGTTTGTCACTTACTAAATCCACAAACACACCATTATTTTTCAAAAATTCAATTGTTCTTTTCACTTCTTGACCATTAAATCCATCGCCAATAACAACGCCAACCCATTGTGTTTGTGCATATTTCGGTGTGTTTTCTTGACTTAATGAAGGATATCTTGTCGAGACTGGTACATGGGTTCCGCTTGGTCGTTCCACCCCGATATTACCGGCAACGATATCTGCGAGCGTTTTATCAACATTTGCTAATAAATCGACGTTACGCTTACGGACATCTTCACTTACCACTTTTCCTAATTGATAACTAAAGCCATCAATCGTATGTTGTTTTTCAATTGGCGATAAACTATTCCAGAAAATCCGTACTTGGGTAAAAAAGTCGTTAAAGGATTCACTTCGCCATCTACCGACCCGTCCTTCGACTGGTTTCGGAAACTCGAGAAATCCGCCTTCTTCTGGTGGTGTCGTAAACGGCGTATTCCCGGCTAATTCGTTATTATGGTAGTTTACGTGATCCACATCAATCCGATAGCGCATAAAACCACGACGTGTATTGTTATGGAATGGACAAAGTGGCTTATTAATTGGCAATTCATCATAGTTAGGACTACCAAGTCGATGGTGCTGTGTATCGCGATAGGCAAATAATCGACCTTGTAAAACTGGATCATTGGAAAAATCAATCCCTGGAACAACGTTAGCTGGGTTAAAGGCCACCATTTCCGATTCTGTGTGGTAATTTTCAATGTTCCGATTTAAGGTTAACTTCCCGATTTTTTGTACTGGAATTAATTCTTCTGGCCAAAATTTTGCCGGGTCTAAAATATCAAAATCATATTTAAACTCATCTTCCATCGGAATGAGCTGAACACCTAATTCATATTCAGGATATAATCCAGCATCTATCGATCTCCGTAAATCTTTTCGATGGTAATCGGGGTCAATTCCACCTAATTTAATCGCTTCGTCTTGCAGCAAAGAATGAACGCCAAGAACCGGCTTCCAAACGAAACGAACAAAGGTCGCGACATTTTGATCATTTACAAATAAGTAAGTATTAATGGACCACGATTCCATCATCCGATAACTACGTAAAATTCCCCGTGGCGACATGACCCATGTGACCATATGGAGCGATTCTGGGTTAGCAGCGACATAATCCCAAAAACGGTCATGAGCCCCTGTTCCAGTTGGAATATCATCATCTTGTTTTGACTGATAAGCATGAATAACATCTGGGAATTTCATTGGATCCTGTACGATTAGTACCGGCATCGCAATCGTTGTTAAATCATAGTTTCCTTCTTCTGTGTAAAATTTAACCGCTTTACAACGTAAATCCCGTACCGTATCATATGAACCTTTTGGACCTTGTACCGTAGAAAATCTTACTGTGACTGGGGTCTTTTTACCAGCTTCTGATAAAAAGCCCGCTTTCGTAACATGCTTCATGGATTGATACGCTTCAAATTCACCGTGGGCACTATATCCTCTCGCATGCACTACTCGTTCTGGAATTTCTTCCCTGCTAAAATGACCGAATTTCTCAAAGAAGTACCAATCCTGCATTAAACCTGGGCCACGTTCACCAGCTTTTAAAATCTCACTATCATTAGCAAATTTTAAATTTTGTTTTGTCGTTAACGGCTTCCCTGTATTTTGTATGCGATATTTATTCAATTGCTGTTGTTTTGCATCTTCAGGTACTTGCTTTTTATTTCTAGCTGTCTTTTCATCCATATTCTCACCCGCCTTGTTAGTTTCATCCACTTATATACATATGAAAAAAATTATCATTTAGAACTAGTGACGGAAAGCAAGACCATTGTCCCCGCACGAACTGTATTGTGAAAAAATCGGGAAACGGACCTATACCCTACTCCACTGATAAAATCTCCATACAATTATGAGGAAAAGAAAATACCCGAAAAAAGAATAAAAATGGTTCCAACTTTCGTTATGATGGAAAAAACCTAATAATTCTGTCTGCATTTCAATGGCCGGGGCAAATAAGCTAATTGTTATTATTAATAGGACCCGAATATATGGTGTTACTTTTTCCGCTAAATAGAGAAATAAAAAAACGAATAGTGGAAGACCTATAATTGTAAACGAGATATTAATTGAAAAAACCTCTGGAAATGGTCGTTTTGGGAAATCATAAAATTCTTTTCCTATAAAATATAGCTCAAGATATGTTCCAATTAGTGTGGCGAAAAGAATCGTGCTAACATAAGCGGAAAGCTTACTTCTTTTGAAGAAGAACGGTCTTTTTCGTAAGAATAGCAAGTTCAATTTTTTCGAGAGTTTTACAATACTCATTAAGAATCTCTCCTGTTCATTAATAACTAAGACCATTGTTAAAATATAGCTGTTTTTTTCTTTCCAAAAGAAATTGCATATCGTTTCCATGAATGTTGATACGTTAAAAAAGACAAGAGGTAAAAGAGGTTTTTATTTCTTTTTAAACTTTCTTCATATAATAGAAATTGCGGATAAATATCTTGAAAGATCAGCCAGTTTCCTCTTTCTAAAAACGAGAAAAAATCCTGTCGTTCTTGTTCAGAAAGCAAATTTGATAAAAGCTCACCTTGTAAATCCGTCATATTCCAACCGCCATTTCTCGATACGAGATGACCTAATAAAGCCCAATGAATCTCCGGGTGCCTTATATAGAAATCTAAATAACTATTCGTCCTTGTCACATTATTCTTATTTAATTCCTCCGTACACTCCCGAATTTTCTCAATAAGGAAAACTTCCTCGAAAGTTAATTTTGCTTTCAATTCAGTTCTTGATGGCGCTTTTTTGTTTTCTTTGTTAATTCATGTTTAATGTCTTTAAGTGGATTTGAACGAAAAAAAATCTGTATCCCCCCTTAGAATAGCGGATACTTTTGTTGAATACATATGAATGAATAATAAATTTTAGTGTGGTGAAGCCAATGGAACAAGCTGTCGAAAGAGAGATTCCTAGATTAATAGAATTATGAAGAAATGATCAGACAGCAGATGGATCGTGGAACTATCCTTTTGAAACGGGTATTTCGACTGATGCGTATATGATTATTTTATTACGTTTCCTTGATATTAATGATGATAGACGTAAAAAACTCGCCCTAAAGGCGAGCTTTTCAGAAATCCTTATTCACTTTTGTTAAAATAGCTAACAACAACATTTCCAACTGCTTTTGCAGCTACAAGTAAACAATCTTCATCGATATCAAATTTTGGATGGTGGTTAAAGTATGGTTGTTCGACCCCTTTTGGTGTACAACCAATAAAGAAATAAGATCCCTTAACTTTTTCTAAATAATAAGCGAAGTCATCTGACGGTGATAATTTCGGAAATTGAACAACTTCCTTAAGTGTATTGTCTTTATTTTCTTCTAATGTTTGTCTGACAAACTCTGTTAATTCCGGATCATTGTATAGCGGTGGATAATCCGGTACATACTCTAATTCACAAGTAACCCCGAACAGTTCTTCAATCCCTTTAACAATACGGTGGACTTCTTTGTTAATCACTTCTTGTGCTTCATCGTTGGAATAACGGATATCACCTTCGATTTCGATGCTATCTTTAATAACGTTAAAGCTACCTTTACCATCGAAGGAACCGATTGTAATAACACCCGCTTCAAGTGGATTCACACGGCGGCTAACAACCGTTTGTACAGCCGTAACGAAATAAGCTCCAGCAACGATAGCATCGTTCGCTTTATGAGGGGAAGAACCGTGTCCGCCAACACCTTGAATTTTTAATTTAAAATATGTTCGACCATTAAACGTATATCCGCTACGATACCCGACCGTTCCCGCAGGAGCCATCGGTAAAATATGAATACCAAAAATGGCATCTAAATCATCTAATTTACCAGATTCAACAATACTTTTTGCTCCACCAGGTGGTTCTTCTTCCGCATGCTGGTGAATAATTTTGATCGTTCCATCAAATTTATCTTTCAATTGAATTAAACAATCTGCTAACACCATTAAGTATGCAGTATGGGCATCGTGTCCACAAGCATGCATGACACCTTCATTTTTAGATTTAAATGGAACATCTGCTTCTTCCTGAATCGGAAGGGCGTCAAAGTCCGCCCGTAAGCCGACAGTTTTACCTTCGCCCTTCCCTTTGATTGTCACGATAATGCCGTAACCGTTCCCGACATTTGTTTCAACTTCTACATCTTTTCCTTTGTAAAAATCTGCGATATACTGTGCTGTTTTTTCTTCTTTAAAGGATAATTCTGGATGCATGTGTAAATAACGTCGAATTTCAATCATTTCATCTTCTCGTTCTTCGAGCATCCGCATTAATTCTTCGCGCATCACGTAACCCCCTTTCACATCCGAATACTAGTGTACAAATTATTCCATTGAATCTTTTGGAACAAGGAATAAAATTGATAGTAATGAAAGAACACCAAAGAGCACGTTTACTAAGATTCCGACTGTCGCTGCTGTATGGACACTTGCAAATGCACCAACTGCAGCATATACCGTAGCTGAAATCGCAATACCGAACGCATTTCCTAAAGAACTAGCCATTTTATAAATACCGGATGCTTCACCGACTTTATCATCTGGTGCACCAGAAACGGCAGTATCAGTAGAAGGTGTTGCATACATTCCAAGACCTAAACCGAATAGAACAAAACCAACAAATACGATAACTGTGTAAGCAAATCCTGGTAGGAATGTTAATCCCATTAAACCTACACCAATAATTGTGATGATTGTACCCAATACCATTGGTTTTTTCGCACCAATTTTTTGCATTAATTTTTCACCGACACGAATCATCGCAAGAACCGTTACTAAGTAACCGATTGACAGGATACCGGATTGGAAAGCTGTAAATCCACGTCCAACTTGTACATACGTATTCGCAACAATTAATGTACCTGCAATTGCATTTAATAAGAAGTTGGAAATCGTAGCCCCTGTATAAGGTTTATTTTTAAATAATTTAAAGTCAATTAATGCGTTCTCTCTTTTTCTTTCAAACATAACAAATACGATAATACCAACAACTGCAACAATTGCTAGTGCGATTGATCTAATACTTGTCCAACCAAAGTCTGCACCTTGTGTAATAAGGATGTTGATAGCAAGCATTGTTACGATGAAAATTGCTAAACCGCCAAAGTCAAATTTAAATTTACCTGTTGTTTGTGCTTTACTTTCAGGCACATCTTTAATCATCCACATACCTAGTAACGCAAAAACGATAGAGAAGATGTAAATCCATTTCCAACCTAGATAAGTTGCAATCGCACCACCAGCAAAAGAACAAACACCTGAACCGCCCCAAGAACCGATGGACCAGTAACTTAGTGCCCGTTGCCTTTCAGCACCTTCAAAATAAGCTTTCATTAAAGCGATAGTAGCTGGCATAATACATGCTGCAGAAACCCCTTGTAACACACGACCGATAATTAAGAATAGTGGACCTTGTGCTAATACAAGTAAAAGGGAACCTGCTACACTTAAAATTAAACCAATATTTGTGATTAATTTTCTACCGAATCGGTCAGCAAGACCTCCAGCAACAACAATAAACATACCAGAGAATAAAGACGTTAAACTAATTGCAACGTTTAATACCGTTAAGTCGACACCTAAATCTGCTTGAACAGCTGGTACAATATTAACCATTGCTTGAGCAAATAGCCAAAATGTAATAACGCCAAACACAATACCGAATATCATCTTGTCGGTACCTTTGTAATTCGTAGCATTCATTGAAGTAACATCCATTGTTTTACCTCCTTGTTATTTCGATTAAATGTTATAAATGTAAAATAGTTCATATGCTTGAAATCATTATAAATAAAGAAACCGAATACATTAGGTCGATATTTTACCTTTTTTACAACAAAACGAACTTCATAAGAGCCCCTTGGATTGTATAGGTAAAATATGTTCGGATGTATTTTGTCCAAAATAAAAACATGAATGCTAATAACATTGATGTTTTTGAAACAGAGGGAAACAGGGGGGAGGGAAACAGGGGGACGGGTCCACTGTATCACAAAAAAAAAAAAGACAGCCTCCATGTTCCGTAATTGAAACTAGGGGTCTGTCCCTGTGTATTAAAAGCACTTTTTCGTTTTATGAACTATAGTCCATATTCTCTGTCATTCCCAAAATATCTTCTTCTGTTATTGTAGAATCAATATCTTCAACTATAAGTGTGTAACGCAGCCCATCTTCATCCCAAGTGTAAGCATTAATTTCTTTCATGACCTCTGCATTTTGACCGCGAATTTTTAAGTTACTCTCTTCAATTGGATACTCTTCAGGAGTAGGAAAAACAGATAAATTCACTATTGGAAGGCCTTCCTCGTTCTTATAAGTAATCGCAATTTCTGTCCGATTGATTTCACCATCAAATTCATAGATTTCCACTTTATCAACAGTTAAATTTTCCTCATTCAATACTAAAAACGCTGTACCTAATTTTTCTTCCGCTTCTTCAATTGTTCCTTGACTTTCTTGGAACTTTTCCTCTAAATCCACGATTTCCACATCATCTGGTAAAGCAATGGCAAATGTATCATCTGTAAATTTAGGTGCAGTATCAATTACTGTATAGACGTTTTCTGAACGTACTTTGCCACTGTTTCCGATAGATTTCACTGGGAACCATGTTTTTTGATCAATCCATAATTCAATTTCTCCATATAACGTATTTTTCTCCTTTGGTTTTAGCTTAATATGGTGGGTATTGAAATCATTTACTTTCTCTTCACCAACGTACTCATATTCATGACTTTCTTTTAAATTTTCTATTAATGTCGTTACTTGCTCGCGCATACTTTGATTTTGCACGTCTAATGTTCCAACATCTTCCGTTACCATTGCCATATTTTCACTCGTATTAAAAAATGTAATCGTTTCTCCATCATTGACACTGAATGATAATTCTTCGTTTGTTTCTTTATCTTTCACGACAATTTTTATTTTCCCGTCTTCACTGCGACTTTCTTCTATTATACTGTTTTCAACAAGCTCGTCATTTTCATACATTTTCATTTCGGCTTCGGCATAGTATTCTTTAATTTCCTGATCAGCCGCTAAAACCTTCGTAATAATTTCATCCGTCTTCATATTCGACTCCTCCGAACAACCAGTTAATAATAAACCACTTGCCACAAACGAACTAATGAGTAGATTTTTTAGTTTCACTTTGATTTCATCCTTCCTTTTTATTTATAAAAAACTTCCATTTACCTAGTCGGCTTTCCTTAACATGTGGTACGACAACTTTGATGATATGTCTTCTCGTGTCAACTTTGTATCTGGCACACCGGACCCGTCCCCTTGTACCAATTCCCCCTGTACCAATTCCCCTTGTACCAATTCTCCCTCTGGGACACCGAACCCGTCCCCCTGTTCCACACCCCTGTTAAACATTTTGTTCGGGGAGCCAGCAGGCGGCTAGGGTTCCATAATCTGGATGGGACCAGAGTTTTATTTTCCCGCTATGTTGATCCATAATCATTTTTGCAATGCTTAAGCCGAGACCAGATGTACCGCCATGTCCTCGTGCTTCTTCCACTTGTACGAAAGGTTCAAAGACTTTGCTTAAATCTTTTTCCGGAATCGCTTTCCCTTCATTTTGTACGATGATTATTGTGCCGTTTTTTCGCCACTCCTCCACTTCTTCAACAAAAGGCGGGAACACCCATTTTGGAAGCACGTATTCACAAGAGACGACGGCAAGCCAAATACTTTTCCCACTTTCTGTATACCGCATCGCATTTGACATTAAATTATCGACTACCCGAATCATTTGCTGAACGTTAACAGAATAATTAGCGGACACTTTTTGCTCGACGGTTAAGTCTATTCCTTTTTCCCGACAAGTTCCTTCATAACCACCTTGTAACATATCAAAAAACTCTTCCCCATCAACGTCAACAAATTCGATTCTTTTCTCCGTCGACTTTAATTTCGTAAATAAATTCAAATCATCAACCATTTCTTTCAAATAATCCAGCTTTTCAAAAACAACCGCACGATACTCTTCTTTTTCCTTCTCAGATAACTGCCCTCCACTCAACGCTTCGAAATATGCACGAATCGAAGTAAGCGGAGTTTTTAGATCATGAGACATAGCTGCGACAATATATTCCTTTTCATTTTGCTGCCTTTCGACTTCTTTATTTGTCGCTTCAATTTGATCTTTCATTTTTACAAAATGCGAAATCAACTCACCAATTTCATCTTTTTTCCGCGGGAGTTTTCTGCTTCCCTTTTTTCCTTTTGCAAAAGCATCCATTTCTTCTTTCAATAAACGAAGTGGACGATTTAATTTACGGTTGAGTAAAATCATTACTCCCACATAAATCACAGCAAAGGTAATAATAAGGAATCCACCAAGTATGAGGGTTCGGTTATTTACCCCTTCCACCCAATCGTCCCGCGCAATTGTAATCTCATAAATCCCGATTAACTCATTGTTTTGAAATACAGGTTGTTTATATTGATAAGTGTGAAAATCCTTTTTTAACGTATTTAAATCTTGATAAATGAATTTCTGACGATGAGTGGAATAAATATCGACACCTGATTGATCAATTGTTGAATACAGTTTCAATCCATCGGGACGATATAAAACAACACTCATCGAAGCATCTGTAACTTCTTGCAACGCTTTATAATTTTCCACAGGTTGCACTTGATAGAAAGAGGGGTTCATTAATATCGGTTCTAATTGATTAATTTTCTCCAGCACTTCCATGTACTCGGTAAAATCACGCTTTTCATCAAAATGGGATAGACTGATATAGAAAAAATAAAGCGCAATAACCGGTAAAATCATAACAATGAGGTAACTTATCATGAGCCATGGTTTCAGTTTCATTTTTTTCTTTCTCCTATAAAACGATAACCAACACCCCAAACGGTTTGAATAAACTTGGCGGTTTTCGCTTCGTCTTGAAGTTTTGTCCGTAAGCTCTTTACATGGACGGTCACCGTGTTATTCCCAACTAAATCCTCTTGCTGCCAAACATGCTCATACAATTCCGATTTACTAAAAGTTTTAAAAGGATTTTTTGCTAAAACAAATAACAGTTCTATTTCCTTCGCAGTAAGTTGAACCGGTTCACCTTCCAAAAATACGACCTCGTTTTTAAAATCAATTTTTAAACCGTGATAATATTCATGAACATCTTGTTCTTCCGTATTCATATAGCGTCTATATCTCCGGAGTTGGGCATTAATTCGAGCTGTTAGTTCATCAAGTCGAAACGGTTTTGTAATATAATCATCTGCCCCTAAATCAAGGCCACTAATTTTACTGTCAACTTCTGTTTTTGCACTAATAATGATTATCGGAGTGTCGTGTTCAAGCCGAATCGTTTTACATAACGTAAACCCGTCCATTTCCGGTAACATAAGATCAATAAGCACTAATTGATACTGATCCGATTTAAAATCTTCCCAACCTTCTTTACCGGTCGAAGCCCAAGTGACAAAGAAGCCCTCCTTCCGCAAATGATCACTTAAAATGCGCGCGATTGACGCATCATCTTCAACGATTAAAATTTTTTCCTTATTCTCCATACCCTGTCCCTCTTTCACTTTTGATTATAAATGACAATCACAACTCGTTTTGAATTCTTTATATTTGATTAATAATTTATCGATTTCTTAAAAAATTACTATTTTCATTAAAGATGGACAACAGCTTCAACTATGTTCAGAATAATTATAATTTGGTAAATATAAAAAAGATTCTCCTGAGGAATTTGTACTAAAAAGTAATCTATAGAATAATAATTTTAACAGGAGGGCTTATTTTGGATCTAAACACTATAAATGAATTAATAGATTGCTTGAAAAAAATTATCCACCAATCACAATCGATAGATATTCCAAAAAAAGGTGAATCATTAAAATTAGAACTTAAAAGTACTTCATTTTACTTTTTTATAGATATTAATAGAAAGGGCAGAAAAAAACCTAAATGCACATTCCAACTTCGAGAGCACCAGCATAAGGACAAACCTCTATTACGATTAGATATACTTGGTCCAGCACATCCTAACCCACCTGGAGATTTCCCGTATGCTGGTGAAATTATTTCCTGCCCGCACTTACATATTGCTCATCCAGAATATGGTGATAGTATAGCTTATCCACTCAATAATGTGTATGCTAAAATGTATTTAACTGAAGAGGAGTTAAAAGAAATCGAAATTTTACTCAGGAAATTTTTAGAACGTTGTAATGTGGGCAATATTAATGATTATACATTTAATTATCAGTCAGAGTTATTTTAATAGTAAAGGAGGTGTCCATAAATGATCGATCAACTAAGAAAACTATATAATGATTGGAATCAACAAACCATTCAATTTGAAAAATTTGATTCCTTTATAGAAATAACAACGCCCTTTGTAGATATGCACCATGATTTTATTCAATTGTTCTTAACTAAAGAGGAAGATTTTTATATCATCACCGATGATGGGCACATTATTAATGAACTAGATATGCTTGGGATTGATATTCATAATACACAAAAAAGAAAAGAATTCATAAACATGTCCTTAAAAATATTTGGCGTAAAGTTAAATAAAAACACAAATGAACTATATGTAACTTTCCAAAATATAAATGAATACCCAGAATGGCAAAATCGCTTGATTCAGTGTTTACTAAGAATCTCAGATATGCTTATGACATCAAGGAATAATGTTGTTAGTATTTTTACTGAAGAAATTTCAAGTTTTTTCTTAGATCATAATATTTTATTCAATGAAGGGCCAAGTTTTATTGGGGTATCTGGGAAGTCTCAAAGATTCGACTTTTCTTTACCACGTTCGAGGACTAGAAATGAAAAGTTGATTAAAGCAATTAATTCCCCATCTTCAGAAAGTTATCGTGAAGCATTGTTTTCTTGGCTAGATATCAAGTCAACGAGAATTAATTCTGATTTTTTGGTGATTGCCAATGATAATAATAAACCTCTAACGGATGGATTTTTAGAACCATTTATCAATTATGAAGTTGAAGTATTAAGATGGTCAGATAGAAATAAATGGGTAGATAATTTAAGAATTAGTTAAAAAACCGACAGAATATAGTTAAAAACTATAAAACTGTCGGCTTTTCATTTTATTTTTTCACTAGATGGGATGGAAATTTATTAGTTCAGATTGTAACGTTGAATAATAAATCCTTTATACTATGCATTTGGCATTTCCATCTAACAATCACTAAGAGCACCCATGAACTTACTTTCCCGAGATGAACAAGACTCCAGCCATCCCTTTGATTCGGATATTGCCAAGCACCGAAAAACGTAGCGATGTTTTCTGCAATCCAGATAAAAAAGCCAATAAGAATAAAGGATAAGGAAAGGGGGATTTTATAACGAACTCGATTGATCTCATATGTGACACTCGACTTCCAAAATACGGTAATGACAAGTCCTGCTAACCACCAACGAATATCAATCCAGAAATGATGTGTAAAAAAGTTCATATATATCGCTGCAGCTAGTGGTACGACAATAATGAAGGGCGGCCAATTCACAAGTTCAACTTTTATTCGTCGCCAAGCTTGACAAAGATAACTTGCCACACTAGCATACATAAATCCGCTATATAGCGGCACTCCAAACACTTTGAAATAGCCTTCCTCCGGATAACTCCAAGAACCCATATGCACTTTAAAAATTTCAAGAGCAAGACCAATGAAATGAAACACAGTGATTACTTTCAACTCATCTTTCGTTTCAAGGCCAGAACGCACCATCCACCATTGCATGAGAAGGAAAATGATTAGTAACCAATCATACCGTGGTAAGAAAGGAAGTGGGAGATGTTGTGTAATAGCAAGTGAAGCAAAAATGACGACTGGAAAGATACAAGAGAGAGCTTGTTGCCATACAAAATAAAAAAATTATTTTAGTGTCTTTGCAATATCAATTTTAAATGATCCTTTTCTAACCTTTCTTTGTTCCGCTAAAAGCATCTCAATCCCCCCTTTTCCTAGCTACTCTTTTATTTTTCATCTTCATCTCTATACTCCAAAATATCCCCTGGTTGGCAATCCAACGCTTTACAAATCGCATCTAATGTTGAAAACCGAATCGCCTTTGCTTTGCCATTTTTCAAAATTGAAATATTCGCCATCGTTACGCCCACTTTTTCAGATAGTTCCGTTACACTCATTTTTCTTTTCGCTAACATAACATCTAAATTTACAATAATTGCCATTCTTTTCACCTCAAACTGTCAAATCATTTTCTTTTTTAATATCAATTGCTTCTTGTAACAGTCGTTTGAGAAGAGCGGCAAAGACTGCAACAACGAATGAAGCACCTTCAATCACTAATCCGATTAAAATAAGAGCTGGTAGATCATCCCATTCGGCAATTACAAAAAGCAGTGGTAAAGCTATCGTATATAACCCACTAATTGTAAGGCCATAATTTCGAATTTTCTTTAACGCGACAACGGACAGTTCTGAAAAAGCTTCATTATAGTCGATATAACGTAAAAGTTTTAGAGCTTGATACAGTGCCATGTAAAACGGTACCGCAGACACATACAAAATAAGCACAAGTCCTAATACAATAGATGCTAATGTTGTACCACCTAATTGAAATTGTTCAATCGCCTCACCGGCAATTTTCGGTAATAAAAATATACATAATGCTAAAACTGGAATTCCAATACAAAATACTGCAATTCTTAATAAAACTGTTGATCCTCGTTGTTTCATAAAAAACACCTCACTATTTATTTTCGAAATTTATCGTAACACGACATTTATTGTTTTTCAATAAATTTTTATCTTATTTTATTATTTATTTGTCGTTTTTTAAAACAAAAGAACAGATACTACCATAAAAAGGCAATAAAATTGTTCTATAAACAAAAAACCGCACGAAGGATCAGGTCACTGTTCCCTAACCCTTCGTGCAGTTTAATTTATTCCATATTATTTTGTAGTATTCATCTCGGTTTAGTAGGAATTAAACGTATAATATAGTGAAAAAAATTAGATTCAATTAGTACTAACTTTTTCATTGATCACATTTTATATCGCTTTAGCTGGTTCATCCTTTTCTTGTTGCACTTTACTGTCCTTAAATTTAGGAAATCCGATTAGAATTGCAATTGTACCACATATTCCTAGTAAAATTGGATAAAAGGAATATGGAAGGATACTGATTGGTGAGATCGCAGCTAATCCTGATGCGACAAGCATTTGACCACCATACGGTACGAGTCCTTGCCAACAGCCAGGAAAAATATCAAGAATACTTGCCGATTTTCGCGGATCAATCTCATATTTATCAGCAATATTTTTTGCTAATGGTCCAGTTGCAACGATGGAAATTGTATTATTTGCAGTCGCAATATCGGTTACACTTACTAAACCTGCAATTCCAAATTCAGCACCTTTTTTGGATTTAATTTTACTTGAAACAAAGTTTAACAACCACTGAATTCCGCCATTATGTTGGATAATGCCAATCATACCACCGATTAATATAGCAACAATCGCTAAGTCTTCCATATTAATAATCCCTTGTGAAACTGCTTGGATAAATCCTGATAATGTATAAGAACCATCAAATAAACCAATTATTCCTGCTAAAATAGTCCCTCCAATTAATACAACAAGAACATTCACGCCTAATAATGCAGCAAGAAACACAGCGATATATGGGACAACTTTAATAAATTCATATTCATAACTTCCGAGTGTTTCTATTATAATTCCGCTCGTAATAATCCAAAGAATGGCCGCAGTAACAATCGCTCCTGGTAAAACAATTAGGAAATTCGTCTTGAATTTATCACTCATTTTCGTACCTTGTGTCCTGACAGCAGCGATCGTCGTATCGGAAATCATCGAAAGATTATCCCCAAACATTGCCCCACCAATTACTGTTCCCATTGCTAAAGATAGCGGAATTCCTGTTTGTTCTGCGATACCAATTCCGATTGGAGCAAGTGCTGCAACAGTTCCCATCGATGTCCCCATTGATAATGAAATGAAACAACCAACAATAAATAATCCAACCATTAAAAGATTACTAGGAATTAAGGATAAGACCATATTTACAGTGGCCTCAACGCCACCCATTCCTTTTGCTGTTTCCGCAAATGCACCAGCTAAAATGAAAATAACAACTAATAACATAATATTCGGGTGACCTGCCCCTTTAGCAAAGATCTCAATTTTAGCTGATAGCTTTTCCTTTCTATTCATTACTAGCGCAACGGCGGACGCTATTATAATGGCCACGTTTAAAGGCATATTTGAAAAGTCTCCAGAAATAATACCTGTTCCAACAAATAATAAAACAAAAATTAACAACGGAAATAGTGCACTGAAGCTTTCTTTTTGAACACTCATATTAAACTCTTCCCTTCATTTTTTATATTTGATTAATTCATCGTCATACCACCAGTAACATTAATACCTTGACCAGTCATATAATCGGAGTATGTTGATGCCAAAAAGACAACAACATTGGCAATATCTTGCGGCACGGCGGTTCGACCTAAAGGAATTTGACTATTGTCTTCTCGTTCAATTTCTTCTGCTTCTAGACCACGTAATTCGCCTCCAATTTCTCTTTCTCTATGTTTCATATTTGTTTCTACAATGCCAGGGCATACTGCATTTACATTAATCTTATCTTTGGCTAATTCAATGGCGGCAACTTTTGTTAAACCTAGTACAGCATGTTTGGACGCAACGTAACTCCCCATTAAACGATAGCCGTTTTTCCCAGCCTGTGACGCAATATTAATGATTTTGCCACCTTCGCCCTGAGATTGTAATACTTTAGCCACCGCTTGTGTACAGAGGTAAACACCTTTAGCATTTACATCCATCGTTTTATTCCAATCGGACTCTTTAATATCAACAAAATAATCCATCGTTGAAATGCCGGCATTATTAACGAGAATGTCAACTCTACCAAAATAGTTGTTTGAGTCAAGTATTTATAGGCAGTTTTTTTCACACCTTAAATTTGAAAGCGGATTCAAACTCTTAGGATACTCTCTTGGTAAGAATTTTGCCTTTTTTAAAAGCCAGACAACTCTTTTAATGCTTTGTAAACTGGTATGTTAGCTTTTCCTTTTAGATATAGAACGTTGTCTCTAGTGGCTTCACCAATTGTGCTCGTAACTTTTTCTTTATAGTATCTTGGTGGGTTCTTTTCCACCTTTGTTTCAGTCCATTTTTCGATCCTGCCAAATAGTGTTTTTAAGGTCAATTTATCCAAGTAAGCTACCAAACCAGTGAACATGGCACTTACACCTTTATCCACCCAACTACGGCCATTTTTAAGTCTTTTGGCAAATACACTCATGGTTCCTTCTGCACTACCCATCGGACGCATTCCTGTTGTATCTATACCCTGTTCTTTAAGCCAGTTACGATAATCTCCCAAGGCTTCTGGATATTTCTCTAATTGGCGAATAAATGCTTCTAGACGTTCCTCTTGCTCATCATCCTCTAGCGTTCCGACTGCACTGTTAAGCTCTGTAAGCAATTTCTCATAATCATATGATGCAAGCGCCTTACGAATTGGACGATAACGTGGGTGATGACGGAACAAACTTCGAATCTCCCGTGCCACATGGAAACGATCAAGCGAAAAGAATGCACGATCTTTGAAATAGTCACGACAAGTTGTAATCCAATTTGCACCATCTCCATTTATTACCAACTTATGAATGGTTGGATCATACTCAAAGTTTTCGATGAGAAAGTCCTCAAACGCCTCCCAAAATGGCTGGTTCCCTTCATGTACGAAATGGCGTTTATTCTTCAGTCTTACTCGTTTCCCATTGACTTCCCAGCCTTGATGAACTGCGGCTATTTTCTCTTCTTTTCCCTTTTTTCGTTTACCTTGACGTTTTACAAACAAACCATCGACCTCTACAAATAATACAGGTTGATGTACATGCTCACGCTTTTTTGGAATACTCGAAGCTTGTAATAAGTGTTGACGGATTGCCTCATGACTAATAACCCGATAGCCTAAAAGGGTTTCTAACGTACTGGCTGCTTTTCGATAGGAAGGTCCCTGAACAGCTAATTCAATAGCTACCTCCTCAATCAATGGGCTAAAAGAACCTGCATCCTCAAACTCTAAATAACGATCAAGGAGAAAAACATATTCCCCTGTCTCCCGGTCACGGTAATAATTACGATTTAATTCAATCTCTCCGAAGAGACTAGTTATATGATATTTTCTTTTATCAATGAGTCGATAGCGTTTTTTATCTCGTTCTTCTGCAATCTGTTGATCCATATCCTCCAAAATATTTTTCATAACGCTGGAGAAGGTATCTTGTAATTGCCTCCAAACCATTTGCTCAATTTCTTTTAAATTTGGATATTTTGTGATATTCTTTTCCATGAGGGATACTCCTTTCTCGGTAATGGTTGTTTTGCTTGACTATCATTCTACCAAGGAGTACCCTCTTTTTCATTATATCTGCTTTTTTCCTACCGCGCTTCCGCTTGCTTGCCCCTTCATTTAGTGAACTCACTACGTTCGTTCACTAAATGAAGGGGATAAAATTTATTCCGCCCACAATAATTTTACTCATACAAGTTATCCACAACAAACAAAAATAAGTTATCCACATTTTTTAAAAAAATAAGCAAAATTGGTTCTTTTTGACCCTTTTTGTAAATAAATTTAACTGGAAAATTTTACCAACTGTGGATAAGTCGTAATTGCATAATACTACCGAAAATTGATAAATTTACTCCTCATAGCTGTTCTTCTGAGGAAAAACTTGTCTTATTAATAAAATTGTGTGAAGATAAAGAGTTTAATTAAGTTTTTTCCAGTCATTACTAACCTACTTTGATGACTTTTTTTACAAATCAGTGCAAAATACTCATGAAACAGTTTCGTTTTATGTAATAATAGAGAAGCTAGATTTCAAAATGGAAGGGTGATTATATGTGGAAAGAGTTTAAAGAGTTTGCGATGAAAGGGAACGTTATTGATTTAGCAATGGGGGTCCTCATCGGTACAGCATTTAATAAAATTGTTACATCATTAGTAAATGATATAATTATGCCTATTTTTGGTTACGTTGTTGGAAAAGAAACCTTTGCCCATTTAGCATGGGGAAATATTAAATACGGTGCTTTCGTTCAAACGATTGTCGACTTTTTAATTATTGGGTTTTCTTTATTTGTTGTTGTAAAAACAATTAATAAATTGAAAGAGATCCGAGAAAAAGAAGCACAAGAGGAAGAAGAAGCAACTATAACAAAAGAAGAAGAACTACTAACGGAAATTCGCGATTTGTTAAAAGAACAACGGTCAAATTCTACAAACTAAATCCATTATAAAAAATCTAACCCCAGAAAGCTTTTTTCTGAGGTTAGATTTTTAAATATTAATTTTTTCTTTAATATGTAGGACAAACTGCTCTAACGACTGTTCATTAGTGAAGGAGCACTGTGCTCTTTTTGCATTTCCTCCGCCTTTACCATTATATTTATTTGCTTCTTCCTTTACAATTTTTCCACAATCGATTGATAAGTTACCACTTTGTGTAATTAGAAGCTTATTTTCATTTTTTGTACCTAAAACAATAAGTTGGGCTTCATTTTCTAACAATTTTTGACTTACAATACCGAGTTCTTTTATCGTAAGTTCTTGAAAAATTTGATAAACTTTCTCTTTTCCTTGTTCTTTAATTATTTGATTAGCTAATAAGTCTGCATACTGATTAAACAGTGTTGTATAATTCCGTTCTTTTTCTTTATTTGCTTCTTTTAATTTCTCAACTTGATTCAATAACAAATCTTGCCCAGTTGTAAGGAGCTTTGATAGATCCGCAATTAATTGATGCTTTTCGGTATAATCTTTTAAAAGTCTCAATCCGCAAATAAAATAAAGACGGATTTTACCTTTCATTTTTTCTGTTTTTAATAATTTTAAAAGTCCAATCTCACTTGTTGAATTTACATGGGTACCGGCACAGGCATTATATTCAATGTTTTCTATTTGAACGATTCTCAGTCGGTCAATTCCTTCTGGTATTTTTCGAATATCATACTTTTCAGCTTCATCGCGATTGATATAGAAGACGTTTACTTTATGATTAGCAACAATATGATCATTAACTACTTTTTCGATCTTGTTCAATTGCTCATCGGATAGAGATGAAACGTCCAAGTCTATCGTCGCAGTTTCATTACTAAGGTGAAATGATAGGGTGTTTATACCAAATAAATCTAAACAAATAGCTGAAAGTAAATGTTGACCGGAATGATGTTGTGTATGATCAATGCGACGATAATGATCGATTTTGCAATCAACTACTTTTTCTTCTGGCTTTGTATTTAAAACATGGAAAACTTCTTCATCTTTTTTAATACAATCAATCACCTCATAGTTACCAATCCATCCTAAATCTGCAGGTTGTCCGCCACCTTCTGGATAAAAGGCAGTTTCTTTTAAAGTAACATAATATAAATCATCATGTTCAAAAACACCGGTTATTTCAGTCGTCCATTCAAAAACTTTCGGATCTGTATAAAATAATTTTTCTGTCATTAAAATGCCTCCAAATATGAATGTATGTATTAAATAAAAATATAATAATTCTATTATAACGAAAATTTTTGAATGGATAAAAGATAGTATCTGAAATAAATAAACGATGTAGAAAAATTTAGGTTTTATGTTGAGGTGGCGGCGACTCCAGCGGGATAAGCGTGAGTCTTGAGACCCCGCAGGCGAGAATGCGAGACGAGGAGGCTCAGAGCAGCCCCTAGGAAAGCGTCCGCCACCAAAAAGAAAGTTATAAAAATAAGGGGGGATTTACTTGTAAAATTATAATTATTTTAATTTTTTATCGCTTCAAGAATCCAAACAAATTTATTCATTTGTTGAAAAGTTACAGTGAAATCATTTTTCATTAACATATGTTCAAATATCGGAATAAATGTATAGTACTCTGTTTGTAAATCTTCAATTAAACGATTGTAATTTTTTTCTTTCGCCCAATTGATAATGTTTTCTCTTGCTTCTTCATTTTCAAACATCGTATCTGCAAATACAATTTTATCACCTGACTGAAGCAGGGAAGCATATAGCTCCAAGGCCTTTTCTTTTTCTTTATCCTTTAAATGATGAAAGGCATAGGAACTCACAATCGATTGAATCGGTTTTTCTAGATTAGGAAAAAGTAAAAAGTCTCCATCAAAAACAATCAGGGAAGGAATTTTTTGTTTTGCAATTGCACGCATTTCTTTGGAAGGTTCAATACCTATAACATCGTGCCCTTGTTCAATTAACTTTTTTGTTAAATTTCCAGTACCAACCCCAAATTCTACTACAGTTCCTTTAGCTTTTGCTGCAACTGTACTTAATATTTGGTCATATTTATAAAAAACTTCTTTATATTGTTCGTCCTTTCCATCGACGGTATCATCATATGTCAATGCCCACTCATCAAATAATTGATCGAATTCTCTACCCATGGCTAAACAAACCTCCAATTTATAAACAAACATATGAATTTGTTTAATTTTTATAATGCAATCTTACTTAACATATGATAAAATCAAATCATACAATTCCTACATGTATAGTATGAATTTTAATTGAAAATGTCAATATCTTTGAATTTTAATTATTTTTTCGTTGCAAAATGTTGGTATACTTGAAAATTAATATATCTTTACAATTCCAAAGAATCATATCATACTTATATAGTAGGATTTTTTAATTGGAGGTATTGATATGGAAATGAAAAAAATGAATGTAGAAAGTTTTAACCTTGATCATACAAAAGTAAAAGCACCTTATGTTCGATTAGCTAGCGTAAGCGAGGGTGTTAACGGAGATAAAATTTACAAATATGATGTCCGTTTTTGCCAACCAAATAAAGAGCATATGGAAATGCCGGCATTACATTCTCTAGAACATATGATGGCAGAACATATTCGTAATCATCATGATACAATCTTTGACGTTAGTCCGATGGGATGTCAAACAGGATTCTACGTTTCAGTCATTAATGACGGGAATTATGATGCTTTCTTAGAATTATTAGAAAAAACATTAACAGATGTTGTTAATGCTACAGATGTTCCAGCATGTAACCCAGTTCAATGTGGTTGGGCAGAAAGTCATAGTTTAGAAGGAGCCCAAGAAATTGCTCGAAAAATGCTTTCCAAGAAGGATGAGTGGAAAGAAGTATTTGCATAAAAAAGGATGTGTTTTCATGGCTGTATATGAAAATATAAAACAAGCAATCGGCCGGACCCCCCTTGTGAAAATAAACGAACACCCATTTAAAGATCGGGTTAATATATATGCCAAACTAGAGTATTTAAATCCAGGTGGTAGTGTAAAAGACCGATTAGGAAAAAAACTATTAGAAACGGCTATTAAAGAAAATAAAATATCACCGAACGGTACAATTATTGAACCGACAGCAGGGAATACCGGTATAGGATTAGCATTAGCTGCGATTCATACAAATATAAAAGTTATATTCGTTGTTCCAGAAAAGTTTAGTATTGAAAAACAAGTTTTAATGGAAGCTTTAGGGGCTAAAATTGTTCATACTCCAACGGAAAAAGGTATGGCTGGTGCAATTGAAAAGGCGAAGGAACTAGAAAAAGAAATTCCAGATTCCTATTGCCCTCTTCAGTTTGAAAATGAGGCAAATCCGTTAACATATTATGAAACACTTGCACCTGAAATAGATGAAGACTTAGATGGAAAAGTGGATATTTTTGTTGCTGGAGCTGGTAGTGGAGGGACTTTTACAGGCAGTGCCCGATATTTTAAAGAAAAAAATCCTGAAATTAAAACTGTCATTGTTGAACCAGAAGGGTCAATTATTAACGGTGGAACACCAGGACCTCATGATACAGAGGGGATTGGGATGGAATTTTTACCTCAGTTTATGAACAAAGAGCATTTTGATGAAATATATACCATTTTAGATAAAGATGCCTTTCACCAAGTAAAAGAATTGGCCCGCAATGAAGGAATGCTTGTCGGTAGCTCCTCTGGTTGTGCTTTTGCAGCTGCATTAAAAGAAGCCGCTAAAGCACCTGAAGGTACTAATATTGTTGTGGTCTTTCCCGATGGTAGTGAACGATATTTATCAAAAAATATTTATCATTATAAACAATAGTGTGAATAGGCACTAGCAAAAGTTTAGGAGGAAGAATGGTGCGTAAAAAAACGTTAATGATCCATGGTGGCATTTCAATAGATAAAAATACAGGAGCGGTCTCCATTCCAGTATCCCACGCGAGTACATTTAAACAAGATGGGATTGGGAATTTTAAATATGAATATGCACGGACGGGTAATCCAACTAGAGAAGCGTTAGAAGCATTAATTCGTGATATTGAAGGTGGAGTTGCCGGATTTGCTTTTAGTTCGGGTATGGCAGCAATCACTTCAGTATTTCAATTATTTACTAGCGGAGACCATATCGTTGCAACAGATGATGTATATGGTGGTACATTCCGCCTGGCAACAAAGGTATTGAGTAAGTTTAACATTGATGTAACATTTGTTGATACAAGTGATTTAAAAAATGTAGAAAATGCGATTAAACCGAATACGAAAGCAATCTTTGTTGAAACACCGACAAACCCATTATTAAAAATTACAGATTTAAAAGGTGTAAGTGAAATTGCTAAGTCTAAGGATGTATTATTAATTGTTGATAATACCTTTGCAACACCGTATTGGCAAAATCCTATAGAATTAGGTGCAGATATTGTCGTTCATAGTGCTACGAAATATTTAGGTGGACATAGTGATGTTGTTGCCGGTGTTGTCGCTGTAAATTCAGATAAATTAGCACAAGATTTACATTTCATTCAAAACTCTGTCGGCGCTGTTTTAGGACCGGATGATTCTTGGCTACTAATTCGTGGAATAAAAACTTTAGCACTACGGATGGAAGAAATTGAACAAAATACGAAACGTATAGCTGAATTTCTAGTAAATCATAAAGCTGTTTCTAAAGTATATTATCCAGGTTTAGAAACTCATCCGGGTCATAAACTTCATAAAACCCAATCCCGTGGCTTCGGTGGGATGATTAGCTTTGATGTAGGCAGTGCAGAAATAGCAGACGAGTTATTAAGTAAAATTAAAATATTTACATTAGCTGAAAGTTTAGGTGCAGTAGAAAGTTTAATTTCTGTACCTGCAAAAATGACCCATGCTTCCATTCCGAAAGAAAGAAGAGAAGAACTAGGTATTACTGACGGTTTAATCCGTATATCTGTCGGCTGTGAAGATGTAGAAGATTTAATAGAAGACTTAGACAATGCACTAAGTTAATAATAAATGGATATAATTAAGCATAAAAAATGACGAGTATTTTATTTACTCGTCATTTTTTGTTTGTATTATTTTATTAAAAAATTATTAAAATATAATAACCAGTTGCATAAAAATCACGAAATTTTTACATTATTATCCATTGTTTTACATCGAATTAAAAAATTTACATAAAACTTACAATTACACAATGGAAAATTTACATTAAATTAATATTCTTGTATAGGGTTCATAAATATCATGGGGGTTTTCAAACATGAATAAAATCAAAAAGTTTTCAATTTATTTAATAGCTCTAGCAATAACCGTATTGCTTTCGGCTTGTAGTGGGGGAGCAAATAATTCTAATAGTAGTTCGAATGATGGATATACATTATCAATCTCCGGTTCTACATCTGTCGGACCATTAGCTGAAAAATTAGCAGAACAATATGAACAAAAGGAAGAAATCAATATAGAAATTAATCAGATTGGGTCGTCTGCAGGTATAACAAACTCCATTAATGGTGTTTCAGAAATAGGAATGTCCTCTCGTGATTTAAAAGAAGAAGAAGTTGCGAGTGGTTTAACGGAAACGATTATTGCTTATGACGGAATTGTTGTTGTGACACATCCTAGTAATAAAGTAGACGATTTAACTATAGATGAAGTAAAACAAATATTTACTGGAAAAGTTACGAATTGGCAAGAGCTAGGTGGCGATGATCTAGAAATTGTTGTTGTTTCACGTGAAGATGGATCAGGTTCACGGGATGCATTCCAAGAAATCGTTGGCTACAGCTCAGGTGAATTAATAAAGAATTCGATAATTGCGAGTGGAAATGGAAATATAAAAAACACCGTAGCAACAAATAAACATGCTGTCGGTTTTATTTCTTTTGAATACGTGGATGATTCAGTTCAACCAATTAAAATTAACGGGGTAGAAGCAACACCAGAAAATGTGTTAAATCAAACATATGGCTTATCCCGCCCATTTTTATTTGTTTACAAAGATGAAAATTTGAGTGAAGAAGGTCAAGGATTTATTGACTTTATTTTAAGTTCCGATGGTCAACAAATTGTAGCAGAAGCAGGTATCATTCCATTGAAATAAAAGTCGAATCTAAAATTTTGAACAAAGTAATTTGTTGGAGGAGTATACATGTCAGATTCACCTATTGAAAAGTCAAATAAAAGAAAATATTTTTTAGAAAAACTATCCGGGAGATTTTTCCTGTTTTGTGCTTTAATTTCAGTTATAAGTTTAGCTTTAATTATCGGGTTTGTTTTCTTTAAAGGATTAACTCCATTTGTCGCAGATGGATATAGCTTCGTGGATTTCATTTTTGGGAATGATTGGGTACCAAGTGAAGATAAATTTGGAGTATTTCCGATGATTGTTGCTTCACTTTATGCAACGATTGGATCCTTAATTATCGGTGTACCGATTGGTCTATTTACGGCTGTATTTTTAGCGGAAATTGCACCTAAACCGATTGCGAAAATTTTATCTCCATCTGTACAGTTACTAGCAGGTATTCCGTCGGTATTATTCGGTGTATTTGGACTAGCTGTTATCGTTCCATTTTTACAAAACAACTTAGGTTTACCAAAAGGACAAAGCTTAATTGCTGTTATTATCGTTTTAGCAATTATGATGTTACCTACAATCGTTACAGTTTCGGAAACTGCAATTAGAGCTGTACCAAAATCATATCGAGAAGGCTCATTAGCGTTGGGGGTATCTGAGATTGGTACAATTTTTAAAGTTGTAATACCAGCAGCGAAATCTGGAATTATGGCAGCAATTGTATTAAGTATGGGTAGAGCGATTGGTGAGACAATGGCAGTTATTTTAGTTGCAGGTAACAGTTTAATTATCCCAACTTCATTAACGGATAGTGTTCGTCCTTTAACAACAAATATCGCTTTAGAAATGGGATATGCTGCAGGTACTCATCAGGAGATGTTATTTGCAACGGGAATTGTATTATTCTCCTTTATTTTAATTTTAAACTTTGTGTTAGCGAAAATTAGTGCGAAAGGTGGTCAATAAATTGAATAAGATAAAGGATCATCTTTTACGAGGTATTTTGTGGTTTTCTTCCTTACTAACTATTGTAATTTTAGTGACAATTATTGGTTACATATTTGTTAAAGGATATAAATTAATAAATTTTGATTTTATATTCGGGGATTACTCGCCTACAGGTGGTGGTGGAATTTGGCCGATGGTTGTTACGACCATTTATACAATAGTAATTTCTTTATTAATTGCTACACCAATTGGTATATTTGCAGCAGTTTATTTACAAGAATATGCAAAACAAGGACGACTCGTTCGTATCATTCGTTTTGCTACGGAAAGTTTAACAGGAATTCCATCTATTATTTACGGTTTGTTCGGTGCAGTTTTCTTCGTAGCAACACTAAATTTTGGTATGTCGATTATTGCGGCTTCATTAACGTTAACGATTATTATTTTACCCGTTGTAATTCGGACCACCGAAGAAGCACTAAAAACTGTTCCGCAAAGTTATCGTGAAGGTTCTTTAGCTCTTGGTACAACAAAATTACAAACATTGTTAAAAGTTATATTGCCAAGTGCAGTTCCAGGGATTTTGTCCGGTATCATTTTATCGATGGGAAGAATTATTGGTGAATCTGCAGCGATCTTTTTAACGGCAGGTACTGTAGCGGCTCTACCAGAAGGGATTTTCTCATCTGCAAGAACATTAACCGTACATTCCTATTTAGTTACGCAAGAGTCTGGTGATATTGAACTAGCATCTGCCATTGGTATTGTTTTAATTGTAATAATTTTAGTCCTAAATTTGACAGCGACATATATTTCGAAGAAACTAAATAAAGCTGATTAAAGAGGTGTAGTTAAATGAAAACGGCGATTAATCTATCTAATGATAGTTCTGTTCAGGCAGAAACAAATAAAAACGTGAAAATTAGTGTGAACAACTTTAATTTATTTTACGGGGAAAAACAGGCGCTTTATGATGTTTCCTTAGATATTTATGAAAAGGAAGTAACAGCATTAATCGGACCGTCTGGTTGCGGAAAATCAACATTTTTACGTTCGATTAATCGAATGAATGATTTGATTGATAATGTAAAAATTAGTGGTGATATTATTATAGATAATGAAAATATTTATCGTACAAATGATGTTATTAAATTAAGAACGAAAGTCGGGATGGTATTCCAGAAACCAAATTTATTCCCAATGAGTATTTATGATAATGTTGCCTACGGTCCACGTATGCACGGAATAAAAAATAAACAAGAATTAAATCAAATTGTAGAGGAAAGTTTACGTGGTGCAGCGATTTGG
Organism: Pallidibacillus pasinlerensis; assembly: GCF_009996845.1. GTDB lineage: Bacteria > Bacillota > Bacilli > Bacillales > Caldibacillaceae > Pallidibacillus > Pallidibacillus pasinlerensis. Next base: position 47,752 of record NZ_JAACYS010000009.1, read on the forward strand.
GATGAAGTTAAAGATCGATTAAAAACCTCTGCATTAGGACTTTCTGGTGGACAACAACAACGGGTTTGTATCGCTCGTGCAATTGCGATGAAACCAGAGGTGATTTTAATGGATGAGCCAACTTCAGCTCTTGACCCGATTTCAACTTTAAAAGTCGAAGAATTAGTTGGGAAAATGAAAAAGGATTATACAATTGTAATTGTTACACATAATATGCAACAAGCTGCCCGTGTATCAGATCGTACCGCGTTCTTTTTAAATGGTGAAGTTGTCGAATATGATAAAACAGATACAATCTTTTCTGTGCCAAAAGATAAACGAACTGAAGATTATATTACAGGTCGGTTCGGTTAAACATAAAAATGGGTTGTCCAATAAGTCAAAATGCCAACATTTTTAAGTAAAGTTGGCGGCGACTCTAGCGGGGATAAGCGTGAGTCTTGAGAGCCCGCAGGCGAGCTTGCGAGGCGAGGAGGCTCAAGCCACGCCCGCAGAAAGCGTCCGCCAACTGAACGACGTCTTAAATCAAAAGTGTTCGGAAAAGTGACTTTATGGACAACTCCATTTTTTTAATGGGAGTGAATAACAACTCTTCTTGCAACAATTATTATTGTTGTAGCGATTATAAGTAATACTACCGCAACACTCATAAAGGCTTCGTTTGGTGTTAATGTAAAAGCTCCAGTAATTGAAGAACCTAAGAAGGAACCAATTGAAATACAACCGTAAAAAATACCGAAGGCTGTACCTCGAATAGTTCTTGCAGAGTGTTTCGATACTAAGCCGGCCATTGATGGAAAGATTAATGCAAATCCGACACCGTAACAACTGATACCGACAAACAACATTGTTAAATCTTCAGCTAAATATAATAATGTGTCAGATGCTGCGACAACAATTAAACCTACTGGTAAAACATATTCATTATGAAATTTGTCATAAACACGGTTTGTTGGTAGTAAAAAGAAAAGTATGGCAACAATACCGAATGTACTTATTAAAATACCGGTTAAATGGTTTTCTATATTTAATGATGAAGCCTTTAGAGGTAACATATATGCTAATATTCCTTGTGATGCAGCAAATGCAATTGAACCGAAAAAGGCAATGAGTAAACCTTTATTTTTTAACAAAGCAAAAACATTTTTTACACTTGAATCAGTAGTTTTTACATCATCTTCTTGTTCCTTTTGTAAAGGTTTAATAAATAAAGAAATTACTAATCCAAGTACCATTAATCCACAAATAATCATGTATACTTCCGGTTGACCAAGTCTAGCTGAAACTATTCCACTATAAGTCGGACCACCAATTGCAGCTAAACCAACAGCAGCACCAGCATATGCCATTGTTCGCCCAGTGTTTTGTTGTTTGCTTTTATTATAAAGTGTAATATATGTGAATGCTGCGGGTGTAATAATTCCTGCACTTAAACCGTTTAAGAAACGAACGATTAATAATTGTTCTGGTGTTTGAACTAGAGTATATAAAAAAAGAATAATTGCATTAATTAAAAATCCTGCTACTAAAACCTTTTTTGGTCCATTTTTATCAACCAATAATCCGGAGAAGAGGTTACTTAATAAATTAGAAAAGGAGTAGGCTCCTACTATAAATCCGATGATACCAGTTGTCACATCTGCCCCTAAAGTTTCAGCATAAATACTGACAATCGGCAACTGTGCAAATAAATCGTTGAATGATATAAAAATTAATAAATATAGTAAAAATAGCACAAAATTTCCCTCTTTCTCATAATAGATGTAATAGTTACTTTTTTATCATATCCGCTTTAAAGTATAGCATTTTTTTAAAAGCTTTCTAAAGAAGAACATGAAAAAGCAACCTCAAAAAGGTTGCTTGACTAATGTTTGTCACATTCCAGAATTTACTTGCCAATGTTCAGCAATAAATTCATCTCTTCCTGACTTTTTCCGATCTTCTAAATATTCCTTTGGACTTCTTTTGTAAAAATCTTGATGATATTCTTCAGCTGGATAAAATGTTTTAGCAGGCAAAATCTCCGTAACAATTGGTTTGTTAAACTTACCACTATTTTCAAGTTCTGCCTTTGTTTTTTCCGCTAATCGTTTTTGTTCTTCCGTATGATAGAAAATTGCTGTTCGATACTGACTACCCCGATCATGGAATTGGCCATCTGGATCTGTCGGGTCGATTTGTTGCCAATAAATATTTAAAATTGTTTCATAGGAAAGTTTTGTAGGGTCATATGTAATTTGGACGACTTCATAATGTCCAGTCTTCCCAGTTTTAACTTGTTCGTAAGTCGGGTTTTCTACATGTCCACCGGAATAACCACTAATGACACTTTCTACTCCGTCCCATTGATCAAACGGTTTTACCATACACCAAAAACATCCACCAGCAAAAGTTGCTTTTTCTAAGTTAGCCAAATTAAATCAACTCCGATAATAGTCTTGTAAAAAAGGTTATTGTAAATTTTATCATGATTGGAAATATATGCAAGAAAAAGGGCTCTCTCGTAATTAAAAAAGTAATATAGAATAAATAAACATGTAAAAATCCATCCTAATAATGCATTTAATAAATGCTTAAAGGAGGATTTGATGAAACATATTCGTGCGTTAATAATAAAATTTATATTAATTACAGCGGTGTTACTAGTAACGTTAGGATTCTTGTATGGTGTTGATTTTGGCGAAATTTTAACGATCAGTGTAATTTTAACAATTACCGCTTATTTAATCGGTGACACGGTTATCCTTCCCCGATATGGTAATGTAGCAGCAACAGTAGCTGATTTTGGTTTGGCATATTTTGGTACTTGGTTAATTGGTGCGATGATTATAGAAGAACCAATCCGATTAGGTGTAGCAAGCTTTATTTCAGCATTATTCATTGCAATAGCAGAAGCGTTTTTCCATCGTTATTTAACTAAGTCAATTATAAAAAATGAAGATGAGAAAAAGGATTTAGACTATTTACGACCAAGCTATCAAACGGAATTTGCAGAAGAACTTAATCCAGATGTGAAACGTAAAAAAAATAATTTCACAAATGCAAATGAAAAATATACAACCGAGTTCGGCGAAGAAACCTATACAAACCTAACTACGAAATCGAGTTCAACGGCACATATTAATTACGATAAAACAAAAACGAACACCGAATTTGGTGAAGAAAATTATTCATTTACGAAGAATGGAACTAACACACCTAATAATAATAATGAAACCGAAAAATACAAAACAGAATTAGGTGAAGATTTTCCAGACTTTAAAAAGTCAGAAAAAATGACGAATGAAAAAATCGGCATGTCACCAAATGTAACAAGGGATCCTTCCTATTATTTAAGTGGTTTTGATTTTCAATCTGGCTATAATTTTGTTCCCGTTACAGAAAATCAAACAAGAAACGAAACGGCTAATGAAGATGAAAACCCAAATAGTGAAACATAAAGATAAAAGGCATATAGAGAATGTTCTCTATATGCCTTCTTTAATTTACGTATTTTATTTACTTACTGTTGGTTTTAATATGTTATTTAAATTTATATTACCGGCTTTATTCGTTAAATTATTAAACATTCGTTTAACTTTTTCATTGCCTTTTCCTTTCCTCATCGTATACGCGGCTGTTGCACCACCCGCAATACCAACTAAGCCTAGTATAGAAAGAAGCATTGTATTTCGCCGGTTTCTTCTACGCGGCATCATGCGCATTAATCTATTCATATTCATTTGTCTTATTAATCGCCTTGGCATGGACATAAAAATTTACACCTCTCTCTTTATAGTCGAAGAAAAGATTTTTCTTCTCTATTATTGTTTCTGAAATAAATGAAGGTATTCAAGGGAGTAAAATCAGTTATTGGTTTATTTCTCTTTAATATCTATATTTTAGTGAAAATCCATGTCTCAATTTGACAATTATGTTTAGGTATTTTTGACGAATACTACTTATATAAAGCTAAAAAAAGGAGCGTTTAAAACATGTTAACAAATCAACAAATAGATCAATTTAAGCAAACTTTAATAAATGAAAAGCAAGAAATCGAAAAAAGACTAAAAGGAAACGATCAATTCGGTTTAAATAAAGGACATGCCCATGAGTCTGTTGGAGAATTATCAAGTTATGATAACCACCCAGCCGATGAAGGAACAGAATTATTTGAAAGGCAAAAAGATGTCGCTTTAAACGAACATGAAGGTAATTATTTACAAAGCATTGAAAAAGCTTTACAGGCGATTGATGAAGGAACTTATGGTCGATGTGAAGTGTGCGGTAAAGAAATACCTTTTGAGCGATTAGAGGCTTTACCTACAACCACTTATTGTAAAGAACATTCTCCAGACCAAATTACCTCAAAGGATCGACCAGTTGAAGAGGAAGTTTTAATGCCACCTTATGGAAAATTTAATTTTGATGATTCTAAGGACGAAGGAATTACATTTGATGCAGAAGATGCTTGGCAGGAAGTTGCATCTTGGGGTACAAGTGACTCACCGCAAGATTTTATGAACCAGATTGAACATTACAACGATACAAATATTGAGTCCGATGAAAATTTAGGTTATGTGGAGGATTATGAAAATTTTAGTGCAGTTGATATATATGGGAAACCTGTAGAAGTTTATCCATCAAAACAACTTGAAAAATATGAAGAATTGTTAGATGAAGAGGGAATAATGACGACGTTTGGCGATTTACCTGGCTACGAAAAAGATCCTTATACAGAAGATGAATAAATCATTTGAAAAAGGTAGAAAAATTGTTTTATAAAAAATTTTATAAAAACTGTTGACAATTCCTATTTTTTTCCTTATACTTCAACTAACGATAACTTAATAAGTGAGTATTACTCTTATCAAGAGCGGTGGAGGGACTAGGCCCTATGAAACCCGGCAACCTTCAAACATTCGTGTTTGAAAAGGTGCCAAATCCTACAGGTTGGATGACCTGAGAGATAAGAGGAGGAAGCGAAAATTCAACCTCTTCTTATTGAAGAGGTTTTTTATTTTATACTCCTCTTCACTTCTCTAAACTGTTAAATACTCACAAAATCGTATTAATCATAATTTGAGGGGGAATTGTAAATGACGAACAATATTAAAGATGAAACAATTTTATTACATGCGGGACAAGAGGTGGATCCAACTACTGGTTCTAGAACTGTACCAATTTATCAAACGACATCTTATGTTTTTAAAGATGCTGATCATGCTGCTAATTTATTTGCATTAAAAGAAACAGGTAATATTTATACTCGTATTATGAACCCAACGGTCGATGCTTTTGAAAAACGTGTTGCAGCTCTAGAAGGTGGGGTAGCTGCCGTAGCAACTGCATCCGGATCCGCAGCAATTACGTACGCATTTTTAAACGTTGCTGGTGTTGGCGATGAAGTTGTAGCTGCATCTAACCTTTACGGTGGAACGTATAATTTGTTAGCTAATACGATTAAAAAGTTCGGTATTACAGTTAAATTTGTCGATGCTGATGATCCAGAAAACTTCCGTAAAGCAGTAACAGATAAAACGAGAGCATTTTTTGGTGAAATTATTGGAAACCCAAGTTTACAAGTGTTTGATGTAGAAGCAGTTGCTAAAGTTGCTAATGAAGTCGGTGTACCATTAATCATTGACAACACATTTGCACCTTATAGTGCAAAACCAATTAAATGGGGAGCACATGTAGTTGTTCATTCTGCTACAAAATTAATCGGTGGTCACGGAAACTCTATCGGTGGGGTAATCGTTGACGGTGGAAACTTCGACTGGACGAATCCTAAATTTACAGAATTTAACACACCAGATCCAGGGTACCACGGATTGAAATATGCAGATTTAGGTGAAGCTGCCTTTGCATTAAAGGTACGTGTCCAACTTTTACGTGACACTGGTGCGTGTTTAGCTCCGCAAAATGCGTTTTACTTCTTACAAGGACTTGAAACATTACACTTACGTTATGAAAGACATAGTGAAAACGCACTAAAAGTAGCAAATTACTTAAAAGATAATCCAAATGTTGAATGGGTAAACTATCCAGGACAAGAGGAAAATCCGTATTACGAATTAGCACAAAAATATTTACCAAAAGGTGCAGGTTCTATCGTAGTGTTCGGTGTAAAAGGTGGAAGAGAAGTAGGGCGAGAAGTTGTTAATAATGTAAAATTATTCTCTCATGTGGCAAACGTAGGAGATGCGAAATCATTAATAATTCATCCGGCTTCTACTACTCATTCTCAATTAAGTGCTGAAGAGTTAAAATTAACAGGCACTCCAGAGGAATTAGTTCGATTATCTGTAGGTATTGAGAATGTTGAAGATATAATTGAAGATCTTGACGAAGCAATTAAAAAAGCGGTAGAAGCAACTTCTGTCGTTAAAGGATAAAGGGAATTCTCACTAAATTTGGTCATGATGGGATTTAATCATAAATTTTGTCATGACCAAATTGTTTTACAATGTGTTTAATTCAAAGGAAGGTGTTAAGGTAATTGGGGAAAAAGGCAGCTATTTTAGGTTTTGGAACAGTTGGTCAGGGGATTTATGAAGGCATTCGCTCCCATCAAGAAAGAATTAAAAATGTATTAGGAACATCGGTAGAAATAGTAGCAATTTTAATCAGAGATCCACTAAAGCAAAGAAATATTGACTCCAATGTGCTTCTAACTAATAATATAGAAGATATTTTAGCGATTCCAGATTTAGACATTGTATTTGAAGCCATTGTCGGGAAGGAACCGTGTTTTTCATATTTAAAACAAATCATCAAAAAAGGCTGTCATGTTATAACAGCAAATAAAGCGATGTTTGCAACTCATGGAAAGGATTTGTTAAAGCTTGCAAACAAACATGGTGTCAAAGTGAGATATGAGGCTACGGTTGCCGGGGGAGTACCGATTATTGGCGCCTTGTCTCATTTGCTACAAGTTAATAATATTTATGAAGTACAAGGTATATTAAATGGTACATCTAATTATATTTTGACGGAAATGCGAAAAAATAATTATTCATTTGAAGAAGCTTTAACAAAAGCACAAGAGTTAGGTTATGCTGAGGCTGATCCTTCCAGCGATATTGAAGGATTTGACGCCTTTTATAAATTAAATATTTTAATTCGTACAGTAACCGGAACGAGTCCTGATTGGGATCAAATTGAGCGAGATGGTATCACGTCGATAACAGGCGAACAAATTGCTCTTGCTGAAAAATTAGGATTACGTTTTCGTCATGTGGCCTATTTTTCCAATTATCCAAATGAACAACCTCAATATTGGGTAAAACCCGTTTTAGTAGATATTCATCATCCGTTTTATTCGATTGATGGGGTCGATAATACCATTCATGTAAAAGGTTCCTTAGTAGGAGGGTTGACCTTTACCGGTCCAGGAGCTGGAAAATTTGCAACAGCTAGTGCAATGATTGAAGAATTGATACAAATTTATCAAATCAAAGACAACAAAAACGAAGAATCTGCGATTACATCTAAACCTTTACAAGCAAATGAGATTAAAACTTCTGAAGAAGAAAAACAATGGATTTTATTTAGTAAACAAGGAACAAGTATTAAAGATACTAACTTGTTATATAATGAAGAAATTGTGCTTGATCGATATACAATTTATTATGTGACGGCGACAGGTCATGAAATTAAACAAGTGTTAAACAACACCGACTTATTAGCTTATGAATTTATTGGAGAACAACCGTTAAATTGGAAAAATATCCAAGAGCAAAAATTACAAACGGTATAAATATGATTACTATTTTTATGAGGTGTATAAAAACACCTCATTTTTATGTTTAATTATAAAAAAAGCCTCTATTATTCAATGAGCATTAATTTAAAATTACCCTCATTTTTGATATGATAAATCATATATTTCGAGTGTCTAAATACATAATCTATCGATTTGGAGGATATTTCATGCAAAAAAGAGCCATTTCATTTTTAAAACCTTACAAAAAATACATGATTGTCGCATGGATGTTAATGCTTGTCGAATTAGCTGTTGAACTAACAGCACCCATCCTTATGGCTAAAATCATTGATGAAGGGGTATTAGTTCATAATATAGATCGAGTCATTTTGTGGGGATTTTGGCTACTAGTTATTACTTTTTTAGCGTTTGTGGCTGGAATTATCAATTCGTTTTTTGCAGCATATGTTAGTCAAAATTTTGGTTTTGATATTCGCAAAAATGTTTACAAAAAAATTCAAAACTTACCTTTTAGTCATATTTCTAAATATCCGACTGCCAATTTAATTACTAGATTAACGAATGATGTTACACAAATTCAACACACAACATTTATGATTATGCGTATTGCACTACGGGCACCTTTGTTAATCATATTTGGCACGGCTATGGCAATTATTGTTAACTGGAAAATTGCTTTAGTATTAATATTTATCATTCCAGTTCTTCTCGTATTTTTAGTTGTAATGATGCGAATCGCTTTTAAAAACTTTCAAGCTGTTCAAAAACGACTTGACCGAGTTAATCGAAGAGTACGTGAAAATTTAAAAGCGATGCGGATTGTAAAAGCATTTTATAGAAAGGATTCGGAAATTTCCCGTTTTATTGATGCCAATCATCAGTTGAAAGCACAAACGATGAAAACATTACGGATTATCGAATTAAATGCACCAATATTACTTTTTATTATGAATGTAGGTATTGTTTTAATTTTATGGTTCGGAAATATACAGTTACAAATTGGTGCAGCTGGTGCTGGTGCAGTGGTTGCGATTGTAAATTATGCAACGAGGATTACGGGTTCATTATCTAACTTATCGTGGATCATCATGTCCTTTGCAAGAGCGAAAGCATCCAATGATCGGATTAATGAAGTATTAATGATGGATGAAGAAGATTTAGTACAAAATAGCGAGAATACATTAAAAGGTAAAATTGAATTTAAGAATGTTTATTTCCGGTATGAGAATCACTCGAAAGATATAAATAAAAAGAGTAGATGGGTTTTAAAAAATATTAATTTTACTGTTAAACCTGGCCAGAAAGTTGCGGTCATGGGGGCAACAGGTTCTGGGAAAACGACAATTTTCCAATTAATTCCAAAACTGTTTGAACCTACTAGAGGAGAAGTTTTTATTGATGATAAAAATATTAAAAATTATAATTCCATACATCTTCGTAATCAAATCGGATATGTATCCCAAGAATCGCATTTGTTTTCCGGTACTATAAAAGAAAATATTGCTTGGGGGAAACAAGGGGCAACGAATGAAGAAATTATGAAGGCGGCAAAGGATGCACAAATACATGATTCTATTCTTCAATTTCCAAATCAATACGATACAGTGATTGGTCAAAAGGGCGTAAATTTATCCGGTGGTCAAAAACAGCGTCTAGCAATTGCCCGTGCCTTTGTACGTAATCCGAAAATTTTATTATTAGACGATAGTACTAGTGCCCTTGATATGGAAACGGAACGAAAACTTTTAGAAGTTCTAAATAAATATCACTGTACAACACTTATAATTACACAAAAGATTACTACAGCGAAACAATCAGACTCTATTTTGTTATTAGATGAAGGAGAAGTTATTGGGCAAGGTACACATGAAGAGCTTCTAAAAACTAGTCAATTGTATCAAAAGATTTATGCTTCACAGTCAGGAAAGGGGGTTAAAAGTAATGTCTAGAAGACATCATCGTAATGTAAATCCTGAGGATTTGAAATTAACTCGAAGTAAGTTTACAACGATTGGTAAACTGTGGAAAGAACTATCAAATAATCGAGGCCTCCTTTTCTTAGTGTTATTTTTAGTGTTAGTAAATACGATATTCGGTATTTTAGGTCCTTTTTTAATAGGTTATGCTATTGACCAATTCATCTATAAGCAAACATTATCTGGAATTATTCCATTGTTAATCGGATTAATAACGGTATACTTTTTTTATTCTTTAACTAGTTTTTTACAAAATTATTGGATGATCGGCATTGCGCAAGAAACGGTGTTTACCATGCGTACACGGATATTTACTCATTTGCAAAATTTACCTATTAGCTTTTTTGATAAAAGACAGCATGGAGAAATTATGAGTAGGGTAACGAATGATATGGATAATATCAGCTCTACCTTAAACAGTTCCGTAATTCAAATATTTTCAAGTGTGCTAACTTTGACAGGGACAATCATTTTTATGCTTTGGTTAAGTCCGCTATTAACAGCTATTACAATGACAATTGTTCCGCTTTTATATTTTGGTATGAAATGGATTACGAATCGAACGAGTAAGTATTTTAAAGAACAACAAAAACATTTAGGACTGTTAAACGGTTTTGTCGAAGAAACGATTTCTGGACAAAAAATTATTAAAAGTTATTCTCAAGAAGAGTTTGTTATTGACGAATTTTTACAAAAAAGTAATGCGTTAAAAAAAGCAGGTTTTTGGGCACAAACAATATCGGGCTTTATTCCAAAATTAATGAATATGTTAAACAACTTAAGTTACGCATTAATTGCCTTTGTTGGCGGAATGCTTGCCTTAAAGGGGGATCTTACAGTCGGTATCATTGTGACTTTTACAGAATACGCCAGACAGTTTACAAGGCCACTACATGATTTAGCGAACCAATATAATCAATTATTATCCGCAGTTGCAGGAGCAGAACGGGTTTATGAGGTATTAGAAGAAGAAAAAGAAGAAATCGATGAAATTCATGCAGCGCCAGTCGAGCGAGTGAAAGGTAATGTGGAATTTCAGAACGTTTCATTTTCCTACGGTCGAGATGAAAATACGATTAAAAATATTTGCTTTCAAGTAGAAAATGGTCAAACTGTCGCCTTAGTCGGTCCTACAGGAGCAGGGAAGTCAACAATTATCAATTTGTTAATGCGCTTTTATAAACCACAAAGTGGAACGATTTTAATTGATGGGAAAAATATCCAAACTATTACGAGGGAAAGTTTGCGCTCATTTTACGGGTTTGTTTTACAAGATGTCTATCTATTTGAAGGTACCTTTCGTGAAAATATTCGTTATGGAAAATTAGATGCGACGGATGAAGAAGTAGAAGAAGCTGCTAAAAAAGCGAATGCCCATTCATTTATTATGAAATTACCAAATGGTTACGATACAAAATTAACGGAAGATGGATCGGGTATTAGTCAAGGTCAAAAACAATTATTATCAGTCGCTCGGGCTATATTACGTAATCCATCCATTTTAATATTAGATGAAGCAATGAGCAATATAGATACGGTGACTGAAATAAAACTTCAAGAAGCTTTACAAAGATTGATGCAGAATCGTACGACATTTGTAATCGCTCATCGTCTTAATACAATTCAAAATGCCGATCAAATTCTTGTTGTTTACGAAGGTGAAATTGCCGAGCGAGGGACACATGAAACATTACTAAAGAAAAAAGGCTTATATTATCAAATGTATAAACAGAAAGAGAATACAATTGTTGTTTAAAAATTAGACAACATTATCTTAAATCGGATATTATAAGTTTGATAGTTTATTATTCATTTAGAAAGGAAGACATCACGTGTATTCTTTTTTAGGAACTATAGCAAAAATTATCCTAAATGTTTTCTGTCGGATAGAAGTACATAATCTAGATAAACTCCCGAAAGATAAAGGCTTTATTATTGCATGTAATCATATTAGTTGGGTTGATATTGTTGGGTTAGGTGTGGCAATACTACCAAAACAAATTCATTTTATGGCGAAAAAAGAACTGTTTGAAAAAAAATGGTCTAATAAATTTATTTCTAGTTTAAATGGATTCCCGGTCGACCGTGAAAATCCGGGACCAAGTAGTATAAAAACACCGGTAAAATTAATAAAAGAAGGTAAAATTGTCGGTATTTTTCCAAGTGGTACCCGCGATGGTGATGCCCCATTAAAACGGGGGGCAGTAACAATCGCTAATTTAGCAAAAGCTCAAATTGTACCTGCCGCTTACGTCGGACCAACATCGTTGAAAGAAATATTTTTAGGAAAAAAAATGCGTGTTATTTTGGGAGAGCCGATGGAAATTTCTGTAAGAGGTAAAGAGGCATTACTTGAAGCGACAGATGAACTATCTGAACGGATAAAACAATTAGAGAATGAAATTAAGATGAAATAAATAATAGTTTGGAAGACTATCCTTAGTTTTTGTTAAATTGGAGGATGGTCTTTTTCATTCTAAACTAGTGAGCAGGATAATTTTATCGAAAAGCCGAATAGTTTTAGCAGTAAATACTTTCAAAATACTAAACTAATAGAAAAGGAAGTGTCCATATATGGAACAATTTAAAGCATTAGTAGTAAATAAAACTGAATCTGGAACAAAATTAAACTATCAAACTTTAACGATTGATGAATTACCAGCAGGTGATGTCACAATTAGAGTACATTATTATAGTATTAATTATAAAGACGGCCTAGCAACAATACCGAACGGTGGGGTTATCCGGAACTATCCGATGGTCCCTGGAATTGATCTAGCAGGAACGGTTATAGATTCAAAAAATCCTAAGTTTAAAGAAGGAGACGAAGTGTTAGTTACCGGTTATGAAATTGGAGTTAGTCATTTTGGAGGCTATAGTGAGGTTGCTCGTGTTCCAGCTGAGTGGGTTGTACCACTTCCAAAAGGCTTATCATTAAAAGAAGCAATGGTAATTGGTACTGCAGGGTTTACTGCTGCACTTTCCATCCATCGTCTAGAAGAAAATGGTATAAAACGAGAAAACGGTCCGGTTTTAGTCACTGGAGCAACAGGTGGCGTTGGTTCCAGTGCGGTTAGCATGTTGAAAAAGATTGGTTACACTGTTACTGCAAGTTCTAGAAAACAAAGTGAACATGATTTTTTAAAGGAAATAGGTGCAGATGAAGTTATATCGCCGGACGAATTAACAAATCCAAAAAATAAAGTATTACTAAAACAAAAATGGCAAGCAGCGGTTGACCCAGTTGCTGGTGAATATTTACCAATCATTCTTGCCTCTATACAATATGGAGGTTCAGTTGCAGTTAGTGGCTTAACTGCAGGTAACAAATTTACATCCACTGTTTTTCCATTTATTTTAAGAGGCGTTAATTTATTAGGTATTGATTCCGTATATTGTCCAATGGAAACCCGTTTGCAAATATGGGAACGACTCGCAGGAGAGATGAAACCTGATCAACTACTAGATACAATTGCAACTAAGGTTTCCTTTGAAGAAATTCCAATAGTAACTAAGAAAATATTAGCCGGAGAACTAAAGGGAAGAAATATTGTTGTGTTTTAGGTTTGAGAAATAAAAATAGGAAAAAATTCAAAAAATTATTGACACATTTTACGTTATAGTGGTATGATTTTTTTGATGAATAATTCTAAAATTTCGGAAGGAGGTTATGAACATGAAAAATTTAACAATTTTTGTTCGCAATAACAATTTAAAAATCCATGGTCATAACCTGCCTTCTTTATTCGTATAATACGATTTTTCTATAGTAGTTTAAAATCGTGTAGACGCAGGGAGTGACCATACTTTCTGCGTCTTTTTACGTATTATAGGCACCGAATTCCCGTAAAGGGACGTATGGTGCCTTTTTGTCGTTAATTAGGTGAAATCAGGTTTTCCTGTTTCATATATAATATCCCTCGAATTAAAAAATGAGGAAAAAACAAAAAGGAGAGATGCTTGATGCAAGTAAAAATGACTTTACTTCTAATCAAAATAAAGGACCTAGATCCTGATTAGTGCGATTATTGTTCAAAATTGAATAGAGGAGTGACAACATGTTTAGTGTGTTCAAAAAATTAAGTTGGTTTTTTAAAGCAGAATGGAAACGATATACAGTGGCAATTTTTTGCCTAATCATTGCAAATATTTTAGAAATTTTACCACCGATGATTATCGGATTAGCGATTGATGCTATTTTCTTAGGTACATTAACGAGTGATAGATTTATTCTTTATATCGGTCTATTACTTGGTACCGCTATTATGAACTATTTAATTTCTTATAAATGGCAATACAATTTATTCGGAGGAGCTTTTGTCGTTGAAAAATCACTACGTTCGAAATTAATGAATCATTTTCTAAAAATGACACCGACTTTTTATGAGAAAAATCGAACCGGTGATTTAATGGCAAGGGCTACAAATGATTTAAAGTCTATTTCCGAAACAGCTGGATTTGGAATTTTAACATTAATTGACTCAACTTTATATATGTTTACGATCATTTTTGCCATGGGGATTCTCGTCTCATGGGAGCTAACACTTGTAAGTATTTTACCTTTACCAATTTTAGCAATTACGATGAAAATATTAGGTGATAAAATTCATCAATACTACACCGTTGCCCAAGATGCTTTCGGTGACATGAATGACCGAGTTTTAGAATCCGTTTCAGGTGTTCGTGTCGTAAGAGCGTATAATCAAGAACGAGCTGAAGAAAAGTTATTCGAAAATATGACTGAAGATGTTTATCAAAAAAATATAAAGGTAGAAAAGATTGACGGATTCTTTTTTCCAATCTCACGGATTACGACCGGTATGAGTTATTGTATTGGTTTAGCCTTTGGAACGTACTTAGTTTTTCAACAAAAAATTACTTTAGGGGACTTAGTTTCCTTTAATGTCTACCTCGGGATGCTCGTTTGGCCGATGTATGCAATTGGAGAATTGATTAATATTATGCAACGGGGTAATGCTTCGTTAGACCGGGTTCAGGAAACATTAGATTATAATGAAGATGTTCCAGATGCTAATATTGCGCAAATGCGTGATCAACTAAACAACATTTACTTTAATAATTACGATTTCCAATACCCACAATCGCAAAGGAAAAATTTACAAAATATATCACTCCGTATTAATAAAGGAGACACGATAGGGATTGTTGGTAAAACTGGTAGTGGAAAAACAACGGTTATAAAACAGCTTTTGAGAGAGTATCCGTTAGGTTTAGGCGAGCTACTTGTATCAGATGAGCAAATTGATCAATTAAAGAAAGAAAATATTTTACAAAAAATTGGCTATGTTCCTCAAGAACCGTTTCTTTTCTCAAGAACAATTCGCGAAAACATTTTATTTGGAAAAGAAGATGCAACAGAAGAAGAATTGCAAAAGGCAATTCAATTAGCAGACTTTGAAAAAGATTTAGTAATGTTGAAAGATGGTCTAGATACGTTAGTAGGAGAAAAAGGTGTAGCATTATCTGGTGGTCAAAAGCAGAGAATTTCCATTGCCCGCGCATTAATTAAAGACCCTGAGCTACTTATTTTAGATGACGCTCTTTCAGCGGTTGACGGTAAAACAGAAGCGAAAATTATTACTAATTTAAGGAAAGAACGGGAAGGAAAAACAACAATTATTACTACCCATCGTCTTTCAGCTGTTGAAAATGCGCAATGGATTATTGTTTTAGAAGACGGAAAAATTATTGAAGAAGGAACCCATAAAGACCTTCTCAAAATGAATGGTTGGTACAAAGAACAATATGACAGACAACAAATGGAACCAGTTCATGAGGAGGTGGGATCATGACCGGAAAACGATTATTTCAATATGCATTAAAGATGAAAGGTACTATCATTATAGCATTGTTCTTATTAACGATTGCGGTCGTGGCTGAAGTGTTAAGTCCATTAGTTGCGAAAAATGTCATCGACAATCATATACTTGGCATTGAAGATCATTGGGTTGAAACAGAAGATAGCGACAAATCCGTTGAATTTGCAGAAAAATATTATACAAGAGCGACTTATGTCGAAGAAGAAAAACCGGAAATTTCAGCCACGATACTCCAAAGTGGTCGGAGTTTTTACTTTATAGATGAGGAAGTCTCGTTAGAAGGGAAGCGCTCCATTGAAAATGGTATCATGACAATCACCTATGATGGGAAAATCGAATCTTATGAAGCTAGGAAACTTACAATCGCCGAAACGATGAATTTTTACAATCCAGAAATACCTACGATTGTTAAGTTGATCGTTATATACTTTGGTTTATTTGTTATTGCAGGTGTGTTCCGTTATGGACAATATGTTCTTTTACAAGTGGCAGCGAACCGAATCATCCAAAAGATGCGGAATGCATTATTTAAGAAAACACAAACTTTACCAATTTCCTATTTTGATAATGTACCCGCTGGTAAAATCGTTGCCCGAATTACAAATGATACAGAAGCAATTCGCGATTTATATGTAGCCGTGTTATCAAACTTTTTCACTGGTTTCGTATATTTAATCGGGATTTATACAGTAATGTTTATTTTAGATGCACGACTAGCAGTTGCCTTTACATTATTAATTCCAATTGTCATCGTATGGATGTTTATTTACCGAAAGTTTGCAGCGAAATACAATCATGTCATTCGTTCAAAAAATAGTGAAATTAACGCGATGATCAATGAAACAATTCAAGGTTTACCAATTATTCAAGCTTTCGGTCGACAAAACAAAACAGCATCAGAATTTGAACATTTAAATAATACTCATTTTGAATATCAAAATAAGTTGCTCGTGTTAAATTCCTTATCTTCGGGTAATTTAGTTGGTACATTACAAACGATAGTATTTGTAATATTCATTTGGTACTTTGGTGGAGCTTATTTAAGTGGTGAACTAGCGGTCACAATAGGTGTACTCTATGCGTTTGTAGACTATATCATTCGTTTATTTAACCCGATTTACAATATTGTAAACCAATTTGCTAACTTAGAGCGAGCGATGGTAGCAGGAGAACGAGTATTTAAACTGTTAGATGAACCAGGTATCCCTGTAAGTGATGAAAAAATGAAACGGTACCAAGGAAATGTTAGTTTCCGTAATGTGTATTTTGGTTATAAAGAAGGGGAATACGTTTTAAAAGATATTAATATAGAAGCCAAACACGGTGAGACTATTGCCTTTGTTGGGCATACCGGATCTGGTAAAAGTTCGTTAATGAATTTATTGTTCCGTTTTTATGATGTGAATAAAGGGGAAATTTTAATTGATGGGAAAAACATACAAGACATCCCACATCAAACATTACGGGACCATATGGCGATTGTCCTGCAAGACCCATATTTGTTTACCGGAACTATTTACTCAAATATTTCCTTAAACGATCCGAGAATTACTAGAGAAAAAGCAGAAGCAGCTTTAAAAGCTGTCGGAGCTGACCGTGTGTTGCGTCATTTAGAAAAAGGGTTAGATGAACCGGTCATTGAAAAAGGAAGTACGTTATCCTCTGGTGAACGTCAATTAATTTCCTTTGCAAGGGCACTTGCATTTAATCCGGCAATCCTTATCTTAGATGAAGCAACATCAAATATTGATACAGAAACGGAAAATATCATTCAACATGCGATGGATGTGTTAAAACAAGGTCGAACAACATTTATCATTGCCCACCGACTGTCTACGATTAAAAATGCGGATCAAATATATGTATTAGACAAAGGTAGCATTGTTGAACAAGGTACCCATGATCAGTTAATGGAAAGAAAAGGGAAATATTTCCAAATGTATCAATTACAACAAGGAAATCTCATTAATCAAGTAAGTTAAAAATTTAACTGGGACATTCCTAATCGTCTATTTGATGGAAGGGATGTCCCTTTAATTATTAAGTATAAAATGCACGTAATTTAATATTCGATTTAATTGAATTAAAGTTATATTTATGCGAAATTAATATGTAAGATAAAAGGATTTTGTAAAAAAGTAAAACGATGTAATTGTATTAATTTTCCACCACCGTTTTTTTCGAATTGACATAAATGATAATAATTTTTGAAAGGATGTAAACATGGAGTTAAAAAGTATTTTTAATAAAATAGAAAACCGTCAAGCAACGGTAATGGGCGAAAAACATTTTCGTACTTATGGTATTTTAGTTCCACTAATTATGAAAAATGATGAAATACATATATTATTCGAGGTCCGCTCTGAAGAATTACGCAGTCAACCAGGGGAAATTTGTTTTCCAGGTGGAAGATATGAAAAAAATGATCAAACAGTGAAAGTTACTGCAATTCGAGAAACGGCAGAGGAACTGGGAATTAAGCAAGATCAAATAACTCAAGTATATCAATTAGATTATTTAATCCAATCGATGGAAAGAAGAATGATTTTCCCGTTCGTCGGTTTCATTGATGCAGATAAAATTCATCCAAACCCAGCAGAGGTCAGTGAAGTTTTTACTGTTCCTCTAGAGTATTTCCGCCATACTGAACCAGATATTTATCCTCTACAATTTCAAATTGCAGATAACAAAGAGTTCCCTTTTCATTTAATACCAGGTGGCAAAAACTATCCATTTCGCATGAGAGCAATCCAAGAATATTTTTATATATATGAGGGTTACTGTATTTGGGGATTAACAGCAAAAATATTGAATCATTTTCTTTCGATTGTGTTTGATAAAAATTAACAGATGCAGGTTGTATAATTTTGGCAAATGTGCTTAAATTATCACATGCACATAATTAGGAAGTACATTATTTATTCTTCCAAAAACTTAAGGAGTGTCCAAATAAATGAAAGTAAAAATTAATAAAAATGCTGCAAAAGTAATTAAAAAAGAGCTTGAAAAAGAAGAAAATCAAGGTAAGAACCTACGAGTATATGTAACTCATTTACACGGAGATCATGCTCATTACGCAATTTCATATGATACACCGAAAGAAAATGATGAAATCGTTAAAACTGATAAAGATATCGACGTTTTATTAGAATCCGGTAATGAATGGTTAGACGGAATTTGGATTCAATACTTCTATGTTCCTGAAGAAGGATTTGTTATTACAAACCCATCTAAAGGCCATGCACATCATCATTAATAATAACAACAAGAGGGGGGTACCCCTCTTTATTTATTTTCTCGACCAGTATTCGTATATTAAATTATAATAATGTTATGTGAAAGACTATTATAAGTTTTTGGAGGAGTCATGGCAAAACAAAAATATTATGTTGTTTGGGAAGGTAGACAAAAGGGCATCTTTACAACTTGGAATGAGTGTAAGGTAAGTGTAGAAGGTGTAAAAGGTGCAAAATATAAGTCATTTACGTCAAAAGCTGAAGCGGAAGTAGCCTTCGAATTAGGGTGGAAAAAATTTTACCAACAGCAAAATGCCAAACAAAAATTTGAAAAAAATAAAAATAGGCATGATTTTATTGAAGAAAGTATTTCAGTAGATGCTGCATGCAGTGGCAACCCAGGATTAATGGAGTATCAAGGAGTATATACTAAAACAGGGGAAAAATTATTTCATTATGGACCGATTATCGGAACAAATAATATTGGTGAATTTTTAGCCATCATTCATGGATTAGCTTATTTGAAGGAGAGGAATTTGCAAATTCCGATTTATTCAGATTCACAAACTGCAATTAAATGGGTGAAAATGAAAAAAGCGAATACAACACTTGCATTAACAGATGACACTAAAAAGGTGTGGGAGCTAATTAAGCGTGGAGAATCATGGCTTGAAAATAATTCATACACAAATGAAATTTTAAAATGGGAAACCGAATGGTGGGGCGAAAATAAAGCGGATTTTGGTAGGAAATAAAATATGTTTTGGTAAT
>NZ_JAACYS010000090.1 GCF_009996845.1 Pallidibacillus pasinlerensis
GACATAAAGACGATGGATATACAAACAATTGCGTTTGTGATATTTTATTAGATATAGTTGAAGAACAAGAAAAAGTTAATCCAACATCTGGTTGTTTAAGTAGCTGTGATGTTTCTCTAAGAGAACTTAGAGGAAAAGGCCTCTCACCAACCCAATATACGACTATTCCAGTATCATTAATTTGCAGTAGTACTTGTGACTACTTTATTGGGATGGGGGTCCGTAGAAGCTTAGCAACAGGGGCAGCACCTACTGCAAGAGAACAGTTTGAATCTGTTGTATTCAATGTAGTTGATGTAGATCCTGAAACATGCTGTGCAACGTTAGAACTATTACAATCTCATGATGTAAACGTGCCATCTCCAGATTCAAATTTAACAAAAGCACAATATCTTCTCGGCTTATTAGATGATGAAACTAGCTATAGACACACAGGAATTTGTATTACAGTCAATCTAGATTGCTTCTGCGGTGTAGTTTGCCATCCACCAGTAACACCTCAACCAATTTCTTAATGCATCAATGAAGATGTAGTATAGGCAACCGGTCTATACTACATTTTTATTTCGGGGAAAAAGTAAAAGTGCCGAACTTATTATTCCTTTTTGTTCGGCTTATTTTTTATTTCACTCTTTTATCGTTAAACTTTTTATATCATCAATTTCTACCCAATCTAATCCTTGTTCCTTTAAAATCCGAACACGATTCCCTCTTTTACTAATAACTTGAAAAATACAAATTTCTCCTTTAATTTCTCCTTCACAAATCGGTCGACTCAACACATTCGGATAAAATGCTAATCGTCGAATTAACCGGGTTAATTTTCGTTTTTCTAAAGACTTTTCATCAACTTCGGCAGTCTGATTTCCTTCTAAAACAGGAGAACTTTCTAAATCATTTTCAACTTCTGATGATTCATCAACAGTAAATTCATTATCCACTTCCAAAATTTCCTCAAAATCAATATTTGAATACGAAGCTTTGCCAACTTCGCCTATATAAATAGTTTGCATATTAACAAATTCATCATACTGCTTATTTATAAGCATATTCCCCTCTAATTTCTTGTCTTCCTTTGCCATAAAAATCCTCCTCTCTTCCTTACATCGTGCAATATATGTGTATGCTAATTCATAATTTTTGGTTAAATGTAACAAAAAATTGCCCTTTTATTATTATTCATGTAAAACATTTCCTATAAATCATATATTTAGGAGATCGATTGTTTTGATTCAGTTGGTACAAAATACAGCACCTTTAAATACTATTGAAGAAAAATTACTTGAGTTACAATTAAACCTACCTTTAAAAAACAAGTTGATATTTCTTTATTACGGCGATGGAACCGGAAATTCCCCGTCACCATTTACGAAAGGCATCGGAATTTAGCCATTTATCAAATCCAAGGTAACCGCAATCCATTTATTGCTCAACTTAGAATTAGCTAATAAAATAATTTTTCCGATAGAAAAAAGGAAAAATAAAAAGGGTCTTACAATACACGAATGTATTATCGTAAGACCCTAATATTTTTTAAATAGAAATGATATGGAACCCAGAATCTACGTGAATATTTTCTCCTGTAATTCCTCTAGATAAATCACTCATTAAGAATAATGCTGTATCGCCAACTTCTTCTTGCGTGGTTGTGCGACGAAGTGGTGCTCGTTCTTCAATCGCGTTTAATGATGCGTTAAAATCACGAATGCCTTTTGCTGATAAAGTACGAATTGGTCCAGCAGAAATGGAGTTCACACGAATATTATCTTTTCCTAGGTCATTCGCTAAATAACGGACACTTGCTTCAAGGGACGCTTTAGCCACACCCATAACATTATAGTTCTTCACAACACGTTCGCCACCTAAATACGTTAGGGTAACGATACTTCCACCTTCTGTCATAAGTGGTCTTGCAGCACGGGCAACGGCAGCTAAAGAATAAGCACTAATATTTTGCGCTAATAAGAAACCGTCCCGAGAAGTATTAACGAACTCTCCCTCTAATTCTTCTGTTTTCGCAAAAGCGATACAGTGAGCTAATCCGTGAATTACGCCAACCTTTTCTTTAATTTCTTGGAAACAGTTTTCAATTTCTTCATCGGATTCAACATTACATTGAAGAATTAAAGGGTCTTTTCCATTTAATTCCTCGACAAGTTTTTCTAAGTTTTTTAACATACGATCTTGGTTGTATGTAAAAATTAGACGCGCTCCAGCCTTATCTAATGAACGTGCAATTCCCCAACCGATACTACGTTTATTAGCAACACCCATTACGACAAACGTTTTACCTTCTAATGATAATACCATTACTTTTCCTCCTATCTTATTACATGTTATTAGTACCTACTACTAATTTTACATGATAATGATGTGAATGAAAAGGTTAAGTTAATTCTAACTCCATTTTTAGTTCATCTAAATATTCCATTGAGCCGGAAACAATTAAACGGTCTTCAAGTTTTAACTCCGTGTCACCGTGAGGAACAATCGCTTCACCATTCCTTAATATTCGCACAAAAATCACATCACCCATAAACGGAAACTTCCGAATAAGCACACCGTGATATTTTGCATTTAATATTTTAATTTCATATAACGATGTATCCCGATCCATTAATAATTGCATCATCGATGGTGATTCGATGGCAGCACGCAACAACACATGTTGGGCATGAATAGTTGAGAAAATCTCTATATTTTGTTGTTTTAACTCTTTCGCAAGCGCCGGATTTTCAACTCGGGCTAAAACGCGCTCCACTCCATTTTCTTTCATAAGTTCCGCCAAAGAGGCGTTTAATTTTTCATCGCCTGTCGCTAATACGACCACATCATAGTTATAGATGTTATGGTGTTCAAATTGACTTTCCGTATAATCTTCTAATTCGACGATGGAAAAAACCGTGCCCTTCGAAATTAACTGATCGAGTTTTTCCTGTTTACGATGAAAAATCGTAGGATTGTATAATGATGATTTTAGTTGTTCATATACCGGCAAAGTCATTTGATTAGCCCCAATAATCGCCACATCAATTTGTATTTCATCGGTATCTTGTTTTGGAAATATCTTTTTGAAAACAGCTGGTGTAATAATGGATGAAATGACAGCAACTAAGATTAATGTACCACCTAATTCAGAAGATAAAATTCCCATATCTTCTCCAATAGTGGCTGCAGCGATCACAAGTGATAAGGTTGCCGTTAAAATAAAACTTGAGGCAACAACCATTTTCGTTGAATACCATTTCTTTAATATCCATACCGGTAAAATCTTCGAAATCAATAATGCGATTAATAATAATGGGATTAACAATAGTAATTGCGGATCACTAAACAATGCCCAAATATCTAATTCCACACCAATCATGACGAAAAAGATTGGAATTAAAAAGCCATAACCGAAAGAATCAAGTTCAGACACCAATTCTTTACTTGGTGCTAATAACGATACTAAAGTACCTGCTAGGAAAGCTCCCAATATATTTTCAGCACCTACCGTTTCCGATAGCGCAACTAGGAAAATAATAAGCGTAAAAACAGCTCGGGTACCAATTTGAACCGTTCCTTTTGACAAGTTCTCCAACCATTGACCTTTTTGAAATTTGC
The DNA here is from genome assembly GCF_009996845.1 of Pallidibacillus pasinlerensis. Lineage (GTDB taxonomy): Bacteria > Bacillota > Bacilli > Bacillales > Caldibacillaceae > Pallidibacillus > Pallidibacillus pasinlerensis. Next base: position 3,607 of record NZ_JAACYS010000090.1, read on the forward strand.
GACCAACAAAATATAAAAGCACACCTGCTGCGAACAAAATTAGTAACAACCAAGTATTTCCTGAACCGCTATCCTTAATAGAAACAAATACTGCAAGTAAAATCATCGTTACTAAATCAGCAATAACGGCAACAAGAAGAATAATTTGACCAATCGTTGTTTTCATTAAATTTTCTTCTTTTAAAGTAGGTACAACAACGCCAAGGGAAATCGTTGATATTATGATGGTCATCAGCATCACACTGTCAATAAAGCCAGCTAATACGAATAAATAAGATAGACCATTTGACAATAATAAAATGCCAGTAAATATAATAATGGATATAACTAACGGATTCGGTTCTTGTTCACCTTTATTGTTATTTTTCTTTTTAATTTTAAAGGCATTAAAATCAATCTCTAATCCACTTAAAAACATGAGAAAAATAAATCCTAGCGTGGATAAGATCTCTAACCATTCATCACTTTGTACGATATCAAATCCACTTTTACCAATAATTAAACCAACAATAATTTCTGCTACAACAACAGGGATGATATTTAGTTTTAATCTGTGTAATACTAAGGGCGTTAAAAATGCTGCTATAATTACAATTAACAAGGATGAAATTGATGCAGTATGTTCCATAAGGTAACTCCTTTCTAAGCTAAAATGAACTCTATCTCTAATGATATTTTTTACAGATAGTCTATATATTAACAAAATCAATATGTATATGAAAGGATAATGAATTATGAAAGTTGATATTATTGGTGATGTCCATGGGTGTTATGCGGAATTACTTGCACTCATCCGTAAGTTAGACTATACGTTTGAAAATCATTTACCAATCCATAAAGATGGTCGCAAACTTGCATTCGTAGGTGATTTAACAGATCGAGGTCCACATTCGATAAAGGTAATCGAATTTATTTATGATCTTGTGAAAAATAACCTCGCTTTTTACACACCTGGTAACCACTGTAACAAATTATATCGGTATTTTCTAGGGAATAAAGTACAAATTTCCCACGGTTTGGAAACTACTGATGCTGAGTTTAAAAGTCTACCAACGAAGAGGCAAAAAGAAGTAAGAAAAAATTTTATGGTATTATATGAGGGTGCACCCTTGTACTTACAATTAGATGATGGAAATTTAATCATTGCCCATGCAGGAATTCGAGAAGATTATATCGGATTAACAGATAATAAAGTAAAAACGTTTGTTTTATATGGTGATATAACGGGAGAAAAAATGCCCGATGGTCGTCCAGTTCGAAGAGATTGGGCTAAGCATTATCAAGGAAAGAAGACAATTGTTTACGGTCATACTCCGGTTCGGGAAGTACGTGTAATCAATAATACATACAATATTGATACTGGCTGTGTCTTTGGTGGGAAATTGTCCGCTCTTAAGTACCCAGAAATGGAAATTGTACAAGTACCATCATCGATGCCATTTGTACCTGAAAAATTTTCGGAGTTTGATTGAGGAGATTTCTTCGCAATTGTTTAGTTGAAGTAATTTTTTGTTTTGATTGGGTCGTTCATTTATTTTTTGAATGAACGACCTTTTTATTGGCTTATGGACGTTAAATTTCGGCGTTTATCACTTTATATCATTAATGATTCCATCCATATCTTCAGGTAGCCGATTAGTAAACGTTAATTTTTCTTTTAACATCGGATGTATGAAACTTATTGTTCGACAATGTAAAGCTTGACGCGACAATAAATCGGTACTTCCTCCATACAAATCATCCCCTACTAAAGGATGACCAATGTAGGACATATGTACACGTATTTGATGGGTTCTTCCAGTATCAAGCAACAATTCAACATGCGCAAATTTATCAAATTGCTCTATTAATTTATATCTCGTTCGAGCATATTGACCCGTTTCATTCACTTCACGCTCGATTATACTATCACTTTTCCGTGCAATCGGCGCTTCAATGACCCCGCTTGTATCCTTCAAACGTCCTTCAACAAATGCTTCATAAATACGCGTAACGCTTCCCTGTTGTTGAGCTTTACTAAATAAATAATGAATATGGCGATGTTTAGCAACGAGAACAAGTCCAGAAGTGTTTCGATCTAGCCTTGTTACAATATGTGGCGCTGCGGCTAACCCGAGTTTCTCATAATACCCCATCAGCGCATTTGCTAGACTCCCTTCAGGATGTTCGCGAGAAGGAATTGTATTCATAAACGGTGGCTTATTAAGCACAAGCACGTAATCGTCCTCATAAACAATATCAAGTGCAATTTTTTCAGCTTTTAAACTTTCGCTTTTCTTTTCAAGCGGAAAAACAACTGTAAGTTTTTCTCCACAAGACAATTGATGTCTAACTGTAACGTGTTTACCATTTATTAAAATATCGCCACCATGCAATTTAATATCGGTAAGCGCTCGTTTCGAAATTTCCTGTTCATGTAAAAATTGTTTAATGAGTTTTCCATGATCTTTCTGTTCAATTTTCCATTGTAATGAAAAAGGTTTTACCATAATAACTTGCTCCTATAAACTAAAAAAGAATGAATGGTTTATAGCAACCATTCAAACAACATTTATTATTAAAAAACTAGCATCTAAACTTAATCACTTACGAAGGATGCGCGTACTCTCGACCAAAACGGAAACGGCTTGTATCGGGCGAAACGAATTTTTTCCTTCGCTACTTTAAATTCAACTACTTTAATGTCTCTTTGTAAGAAAGATAAATGATCTACACCGATTTGGAAGTCCTTTTCAGTCACCGGTCTTAAGCGACACGTATGGTGTGCTGGTAAAATTAGCGGCGAACCGATTGTACGGAACACTCGATTATTAATCGAAGCCATTTCAGAAATCTGGATCGATGCTAAGGAAGGGTGAATAATCGCCCCACCTAATGCTTTATTGTATGCCGTACTTCCCGATGGAGTGGATACACATAACCCATCTCCGCGGAATCGTTCAAATAATTCCCCTTTTATTTCAACATCGATTACGAATGTCCCCTCTACACTTTTAATTGTCGCTTCATTTAATGCTAAAAAATGTTCGTCCTTTTTATTACCGTTGTAAGAAATGACCACTTCAAGTAACGGGTATTCGACAACTTTCAAGTCTGATTTAGCAATGGCAATGACTAGTTTTTCCAGCTCAGATGGACGCCAATCAGCGTAAAACCCTAAATGACCCGTATGTATACCGACAAAAGCCGTATCTTTTAAGTGATGACAATACTGTTGAAAAGCAGCCAATAATGTTCCGTCACCCCCGATTGAAATAACAATTTCTGGTTCATCTTCATCATATATTAACTCAAAATCCGTTAAATACTTTTGAACTTTCTTAGCATACAAGTTCGACCTTTCGTCACCCTTTGATACAATTGTAAACTTCATACCATCCTCACTCCTGTTCAATTAAACCGTTATGTATTTTATAAACATATTATGAGTGCTCTTTTTTATTTGAAAAAACCACTTGTGCTTCTCGAATTTCTTCACGGATTAATGACATTTCTTCATCAAGTGAATAAGCTGCTTCTGCTGCTCTTTTTAAACGGAATAATATATCTTCCGGGAACTGGCCATTATATTTATAGTTTAATGAATGCTCTATCGTTGCCCAAAAGTTCATCGCTAATGTCCGGATTTGGATTTCCGCTAACACTTTTTTCTCACCGTGAATCGTTTGAACTGGGTAACGAATAATCATATGATAAGAACGATAACCGCTCTCTTTTTTATTTGTTATGTAATCTTTTTCTTCAACAATTTCAAAATCATTTCTATCCCTTAATAATTGAACTACTTGTTTAATATCATCTACAAATTGACACATTATACGAATACCAGCAATATCGTACAATTCTTCCACTCGATCAATGGTTAAATTTTTTTGTTTTAATTTATCTAATATACTTGGTACTGGCTTCACTCTTCCTGTGACAAATTCAATGGCTGAATGGGTCTTTTTTAGTTCAAATTGTCTGCGTAAACTTTTTAATTTAACTTTTAATTCCTCTACAGCCTGTTTATACGGTTCTAAAAATTCTTCCCATTCCATCAAATCACCCCAAAACTTCTCCAGTTAGCATAAATTACACCTCTATACTACACTTATTCTCATGCTTTTGCATTTAACTTTATGTAAAAAAACATCCACATTTAATCTATTGAATGTGTAAAAGTAATATTCATAAATAATAAATATTTTTTATAAATAAAGTATTTCGTTTTTCTACTTATTGTTTGTTATTATTTTATCATACAAATATCAAAAGATAGGAAGAGAATAATATTTTCTTTTTAATTAAAACAAGGAGGCAACTATGTCCGAACAATTAGAAATTGAATTTAAAAATATCGTAACAGAGGAAGAATTCATTAAATTACTTGATTACTTTTCCATAACAAAAGAAGATTTTTTTAGCCAGGAGAATGAATATTTTGATACAGAAGATTTTGCATTAAAAAAACTAGGTTGTGCATTACGAATTCGACAAAAAAATGGAAAGTATGAATTTACGTTAAAGGAAACAAAGGAGATTGGGTTACTAGAAACAAATGAACAAATAAGTGAAGAAGCTCGTAAAAAGCTGATAGAGGAAAATCTATTTCCTGAAGGTAAAATTGCTGAAAAGCTGCGAAAACTTAATATTTCGCTTGAGAAAGTTAAATATTTCGGTTCGTTAAAAACAGAGCGAAAAGAATTGCCACACTATGACGGAATTCTAGTTTTAGATAAAAGTTATTATTTAAATATAGTAGATTTTGAGTTAGAATATGAAGTAGAAGATTATGAGACAGGAAAACAACATTTTATAAATTTACTACAAACACTTCAAATTCCACAACGTAAAACATTAAACAAGATTCAACGATTTTATAACCGAAAAATGGAACTAGCAAATCGGGAAAAATAAAGAGGTGGCTACGATTGAACGTAAATCAACTGAAGCTTCTTATGGAAATAAATACGTTGCAACAAATGAATCCCTTTTCAACAGGAAAAACGAATACAAATGGGTCTAACTTTACATCGATGCTTAACACCTTTTTACTTTTACAAAATATAAACCAAGACCTTGGTGAAACAACAAAGACTACATTTAATACGTATAATACGGTGAATAATCCATCGACATTTCATTTGCAAAATTTAAATAAAGTACCTGTAAAAATTGCGAATGAACAACTACAACCGATTATTAAAGAAGCATCTGAAAAATATAACATTCCACAAAGTTTAATTGCCGCTGTTATAAAACATGAGTCTAATTTTAATATGAACGCTGTCAGCTCTGCTGGTGCGCGTGGACTAATGCAATTAATGCCCGCAACGGCACGAGGGTTAGGTGTTCAAGATATTCATGACCCACGCGAAAATATTATGGGCGGTACGAAGTATTTACGCCAAATGCTAGATCGTTTCGGAACCGTTGAACTTGCCCTAGCAGCTTATAACGCTGGACCTGGAAATGTCGACAAATATGGTGGGATCCCACCTTTTAAAGAAACACAAAACTATGTAAATAAAATTATGAACGAATTAAAAATGAACGCCTAAAAAATATTGTAAGTAAGTTGACGCTCTGAGTCACATAACTCTAGAGCGTTTTTTTATGAAAGGTATTCTATATTCATTAATATAATGGAATTAATTGTAATTGGGTGATTTTTCTGTAAAATCAATTCAATTGGACTAAATTACACAATTTTATGACTAAATACTAGGAAAATCTACCTGTAAGCTATTTTATTTGAGTTATCTCGAAACCGCTGATAAAATAAATCCAAAGATAAAAGCCTTCAACAGAGGCAATGAACATTGCTGATTATGAATTAAGTCTCATAAATTAATTTGTCGCAAAAACATTCAGATCATATATTGCTTTAATTAGAGAAAATAAAGGAGTTACCTGTAATGGCAAGTATGAAAATATCACAGTATGAAAAAATAGGTAAAGAGACCTTGCATAATATAATTCAAGCTTTTTATAAACGTGTTAAACAACATCCAGATTTAGCACCGATTTTTCCAGAGGATTTAACGGAAACTGCGCGTAAACAAGAACAATTTTTAACACAATTTTTAGGAGGACCTCCTTTATATACAGCAGAACATGGGCATCCACGTTTACGTATGCGTCATTTACCCTTTCAAATAACACCAAAAAGAGCCAATGCTTGGCTAAGTTGTATGAGCGCAGCAATGGATGAAGCTAATTTCCATGGACCAGAAAGAGAGGAGTTCTTTTCTAGACTCGTCATTACTGCCCATCATATGGTAAATACACCCGATGAAAAAGGTGAAACTCAATGATTGATAAAAAGCAATCGGAGATGAATTTGTTTGCTTTTATTTGCAGTAATGAAAAACCGTTAGAATTATATTTTTTTATCGATCCTCTTTGTCCAGACTGTTTTGCATTAGAACCTGTCATTAAAAAAATGCAATTTGAATACGGACATTATTTCAGTTTAACGTATGTATTAAGCGGTAATATTTCAAATTTAAATAATATTAATCGGAAGTTAATCCAACCGAATCAACGTAATAAATATGAAAAAACGATAAAACGTGGTCAAATTAGTTGCGATGATTTAGAAGCAAAAGTTAACTTATCATCACCATATATCGCATCCATTGCTGTTAAAGCAGCTGAACTACAAGGAAAACGCGCAGGTATCCGTTTCCTAAAAAAACTACAGGAATATATTTACTTGAAAAATGAAAACATTGGGAAACTCGAGATTTTAATTCAATGTGCAGAGGAAGCTTTATTAGACGTTGAAGAGTTTATGAGAGATATTCATTCAACAAGTACATCCCATGCTTTTCAATGTGATTTAAAAATTACGAACGAGATGGCTGTAACAGAAACACCGACAATTGTATTCTTCAATAATAAGATTGAAGAAGAAGGTTTGAAATTATCAGGTGTGAATACGTATGAAATTTATATTGAAGTAATGACTGAAATTTTAGGAGAACGACCAGTTAGCCACCCTCTACCGCCATTATTGAAGTTTGTTCAATACAATCAATTTGTCTCAACTAGAGACATCGCATTTACGTACAATCTCCCACATTTACAAGTCGAATTGGAAATGAAAAAATTATTATTGCAACAACAAGTGGAACGAATCCACACTTCGTACGGTACTTTTTGGAAATATGTCGGCCAGAAAAAATCATTTTAATATGTAAATGCGGATTAAATCATAAAGTTGAAGATGCGTTGCCTTCGGGTGACGCAATTTTTAATTTTGAATGTATGATGTTTCCGGATAATCGGGTATTTTAGGATTTAATATAGAAGGAAAAGACTGTTCATGAAAATAAAGTACGAATTTTGTCTTTTAGAAGCCCTATAAAAGACATTTCAAGTCCTAAACTTTTAAATTTTGTCTATTATAGCCTCTATTAAAGACATTTCCTCCTTAACAATTACAAGTATTGTCTTTTATCTCCATACTGA
>NZ_JAACYS010000091.1 GCF_009996845.1 Pallidibacillus pasinlerensis
GACTTAAGTTGTATAATTTTTTCACTTAATAATTAACTGTTGACCTGGCATAATTATTTCATTTGATAATTGATTCATTTCTTTTATTATCTCTACGCCGGTGTTATATTTTTCGGCAATTTCCCATAACGTATCACCAACCTCTACTGTATACAAAATCGATGATTCATGTATACCTTTAGCTACTTCAAGCACTGGTTCAATATTCTTATCACCAGCAGTTACAGTTTGTCCAATATTTCCCCGCCCAAATATGACAAACGGGTCAATTGAATTTTTCTTCGACACTGTCCATTTATTTTTATGTATTTCAAAATGCAAATGTGGACCAGATGATTTTCCGGTATTCCCCATTCGCCCGATTGTTTCTCCTTGTTTAACATATTGACCATTTTTCGCATCTCTAGATTGTAAATGTGCATAAACCGTTTCGAATCCTGACTCATGTTGGATAAAGATTACGTGGCCATAGGTTGTAGAATAATATGATTTACTTACTATTCCATGATCTACCGCATGAATCGGTGTCCCGATTTCACCTGCAATATCAATACCTTTATGACCACCATTTCTTGAACCAAATATGTCCGTTATTATTCCATCGGCTGGAAATTCCCAATTTAATTCACCGAATGACTCTTCAGCATTGGCAATTGATTGCATACCACCTAAAATTAATATTGTTAAAATAGCCGTTATTGCTATTGCAAGCAGCAATCTTTTTATGTATTCTTTCATTCTTATCCTCCTTAATTTTTATACTTGGCTGCTTGTCCAAATGAAGAAGTAACAGTACATTATTATGGTAATCTACCCAGTTATTATTCAAGTTTATTTAATTTTTCAATAAAAAATGGTGTCTTTAGTTAGACACCCATCTTAATTGATTACATTAATTTTTATCCATTTGTACAGGATTTGGTGCGATAGGCACTTCAATTGGTTTTTCTAAGTTAAATGGACCTACATTATACAAGTTTATATTTTCAAACAAGACTGTTTCGTATCCGTAATCTTTTGCGGTTAATAAAATTGCTTCAATCATTCGTAATGTTTCGTTACTTTCAATTAGTTCTATATTATTTTTAAATACTAACTTCAGTTGATCCGTTTCCCTTTCATTATTATCAATAAAAAATTCAATTTGATCTGGAATCGTCGGTTCTAGATTATATAATTCATTTTTATTTTTCATATCTAAAAATGCATCTTCTATTGAATCAAATTTATTTGGACTCGGTGTTAAATATACTTTGTTTTTTGTTTGATAAATTAAATAACCACTGCGAGAATTGTCAATTTTATATTCATAAATTTTTCCGGTATGTGAAAAATCGACACCACGATTTGAACCTTCATTTAGTAATACACTATCGATATCTTGGTATTTTAAGTGATCTAAGCTTTTAAAAAAGATCTCCTCACTAATGCTCCCGTAATCATATTCGTGGTCGGTCATCAAATCCAGTGTGATTTGATCGTTTTCATATTTAAGTGTCCCATCATATGGATAATATTCCGCTAATTCTAATTTTCCTTCATCTATATTTTCATAAACGAAATTATAATAATCTAACCAATGATTACCTCGATCTTTTTTAACAACAACAGAAACTGGAATTACATTCAAAACTGCCATATCAGGTATACCTATCGTTACAACAAAGTCATCTTCTTGTAAGTCATCCAAATATATGGCTTTTTTTCCCTCTAACAATAATTGACTATTATCGCTAAACAACTCAACTTGATCGCTATCTTGTGTACTAAACAATTCCGCATTCTCCTGTACACCATTTTGTTCCATAGATTTATCTAAAGCTATATTAATCTCATCTGCATTACTGTCGTTTACGCTTTGTTGATTAAAATGATTTATAACTAAAAACAACGATAAAAACATTACAGCAACGGTAGCAAGGGATGGCCAAAATATTCTTTTTTTGTTGTACAGAGGACTTTTCTTAGGGGTGTTCATTTCCTTTTGTATATTCATATAAATTTCTTCCATTGAACGTTTATCATCTATATTCGGAAATTGATGGAGGATTTTTATTAAATTATCTTCTTTCCTTTTATCATTATTCACGAGTGCTCTCCTCCTTTTTCTTTAACTTTTCCATATTTTTCCTCAAAATATTTAAAGCCCTATGTTGTGTAGTTTTTACTTTCGATTCTGACCATCCTAATACTTTAGCTGTTTCTACAATCGACAAGTCTTGAATAAACCGCACAATAATTACGGTCCTTTGGTCCAAAGTACAAGCGTCCAAACATTTGTATAAAGTTCGAATTTCTTCATTTTGAATCGCTATTTCTTCCGGAAGCGGATGATGATCATTTATCTCTAATCGATTCCAATCAATTTGATTTAAAAGCTTGTTTTTCAAGCTTTGTTGTTTTCGAAAATAGTCAATCGATACATTTCGAGCAATGGAAAATAGCCATGTTTTTAAACTACTTTTTCCTTCAAATTTATCATAGGATCGCAACACTCGAATATATACCTCTTGAATGAGGTCTTCTGCAACCTCACGATTTTTAACTAAATAAAAAAGAAATCGAAAAAGATCATTATGGTATTTTTCATATATTTCCTTAAATTTCGCATTCATAAAATCAGTCCATTCATCTATTTGTCGATTTTTCTTATGTAAATGTTACATTTTTTAGATTATCACTTTTTTACAATCGTAACATGAAAGTTTTTTCTATCCAATCAAAAACTTATTTTATATACCTAGTTTAATAACGATTTTTAATTTAAATCTCTTTAAATACATTCTTGTAAGTAATACAATAAATATCAAATTATGATTTATAAAAAGCATATAGTTTTTAAATCAATTTAAAGGGGAATGTTTATGGAGAAATTGATTACAACTGATCATCTTAAACGTAAACTAGAATTTTCCTTTCCACCAGGACGAATTATTTCACTTGTTCCAGCTATTACTAGTACATTATTTTATTTACAACTTGAAAATGAAGTTGTTGGTAGAACAAGATTTTGCATACATCCGAAAAATTTTGTAAAAAAAGCCCAACAGGTCGGAGGAACAAAGGATATCAATATTGAAAAAATTCGCCAACTCAAACCTGATATAATCTTTGCAGAAAAAGAAGAGAATTCGAAGGAAATCGTTGAAATACTGGAAAATGAATTTCCAGTATATGTAGCAGAGGTTCAGTCAATAAAAGACGTGTATAAAATGATAATTGATATAGGAACCGTTACGAATCGAACTCCACTCGCTGAACAGTTAGTTATAAAAATAAAACAGGCATTCCAATCTTTACCACACGGAAAAAATAAGAAAGTTGCATATTGCATATGGAAAAATCCATATATGGTTGTTGGTAGCAATACTTATATTAACTCACTTTTAGAAAGTCTCGGTTTTATAAATGTCTTTACTGAATTCGACGGACGGTATCCTGTTGTAACAGAAGAAGATTTTCGTAATTTCCAACTTGATTATTTATTTTTAGCTACAGAACCATACCCTTTTAAAGAGCAACATGTAAAAGATTTTTCAGAAATATTACCTAATACAACAATAAAAATTCTCGATGGTGAAATGTTTTGGTACGGACCAAAAATGCTCGAAGCAGTTGAATATTTTAATTACGAATTCAAAGAGCTAATAAATGATTAATTACACGAAGTAATTCGTTTTTGTGGTAGTAACAATCGGGTTGAATTAACAGAAAAAGAGCCGAACAATACGGCTCTTTCTTTATTTAAGATTTTACTTCTTCAGGCAGTTTGATCGTGAATACTGTACCTTTTCCAATTTCACTCCAAACGGAAATTGTACCATTATGTGCATCAACTATATTTTTTGCAATAGCTAGACCAAGACCGGTACCTGCTCTGCTTCTTGTTCTCGCTTTATCCGCTTTATAAAACCGTTCAAAAATAAATGGTAAATCTTCAGCCGGAATTCCTGAACCATTGTCCTTCACTTCAAGTTTTAAATAATCTTGTTCACTCGTTACCTTTAATTCAACAAGACCTTCTTCAGGTGTATGACGAATAGCGTTATCTATCAAGTTTGTTAATACTTGTTCAATACGATCTGGGTCAAATTGATACGTTTCTTTATTTGTCATAATGTTAACTTTTAGATTAACATTACTATCTTTAGCAAGCCCATAAAATTTGCGTCCAATTCGTTCAATAAAAGAATTAATTTCAACATTTTCTACCGTTAAACTCATACTACCCGATTCTAGTCTAGCTAAATCAAGTATCTCATTAACTAATCTTCCCATCCGAAGTGTTTCTTCGTTTATAATTTTGATGATTTCTTTTCGTTCTTCTTCACTACTTGCAATATCATCTATTAAAGCTTCACTATAACCTTGTAACATGGCTACCGGTGTACGTAATTCGTGAGAAACATTGGCAACGAAATCCTTCCGCATCTTTTCTAATTTTCGTTCTTCTGTAGTATCTCGAGTAACTACTACAGCACCACGAATAGACTGTTCGTCAAACTGAGGTGAAACAATAAAGGACCAATATCGACCACCAAAGTTCATTTCACCAGCCTGATCTTTACCAGTTTCAATTGATTCATTTAATAAATCAATAAATTTTGAAGGAATCGCTTTTTTACCCACATTTTCCGGTGAGTCAGCCCATGCTGCTAAAAATTCATCTGCTGGAGGATTTGTAACTAAAATTTCTCCTTGTTTATTAATGGTAATCACACCATCGGCCATACTACGAAGTATACTAGCGAGCTGCTCCTTTTCTTGTTTAAGAGCATTCATATTTACTTCTAATTGTTCACGCATTTTATTAAACGTTTTCGCCAATTCACCAATTTCATCATGTGTTAAAATCGGTACTTTGACATCAAATCGTCCCTTTGCTACTTCAGCTGCTGACTCCCGCATTTTTCTGAGCGGTGCAGTAACCCGAGAAGATAAAAAGAAAGCAAAGGCACTTGTCAAAATAAAAGCAATTCCAGCAGACCAAAGAATAATGTCGGACGTTGCTTCAATTGCATCTTCCATTACATCTAATGATTGGTAAATAAAGACCGCACCAGTTGAATTCATTAATTGTAAAGGAACACCTATCATTAAGCCATTGTTCGTTTTATCCTCTTGTTGCGATAATTCAAATTCCTTTGTCACTGTAACATTGGATGAAAACACCTTAGAAAATGTTGAATCAGACATAATGAAGTCTTTACTAAAGGTTGCTTCGTCATCTGGATTAGAGTAATAAACATTATCTTCATCCGTAAAAATAATTGCGTTAGTATTCTCATCTAATATTTCGAATGCAACCTCTAATGCAAAATCTATTTCATTATGTTCTACAAACGTTTCAGCAATTTGTGAAGCTGTATTAGCTAATGATTTTTTTACATCTTCAACTATATAGTTCTGAAAAAATTGCATAATTAGAATTGATAATACAAAAAGAACAACAAACATTAATAAAAGAATTGTTGCCCAGAGCTTGCCAACAACACTATTCCAACGTTTCATTCATTCACTACCTCAAATTTATAGCCAACACCCCAAACAGTTACAATCATTTTGGCAGCGTTTTCCGAAACTTTACTTAGTTTTTCTCTTAACCGTTTTATGTGTGTATCTACTGTTCTTAAATCACCAAAAAATTCGTAATGCCATACTTCTCGTAATAATTGTTCACGATCAAATACTTTATCCGGTGACTTAGCTAAAAAATACAATAAATCATACTCTTTCGGAGTCAAACTCACTTCTTTATCATCTGCTAATACCCGGTGGGCATCATGATCAATCGTTAAATGTGGATAAACGATAATATTTTTTGCAGTTGTATCAGTTTGTAAGTAGCTTGTTTTAGACGATCTTCTTAATAACGCTTTCACTCGCAGCACGACTTCACGAGGACTGAAAGGTTTTACAATATAATCATCTGTTCCGACTTCAAAGCCCTGAACTCGGTTCGCTTCTTCACCTTTTGCCGTTAACATAATAACAGGAGTTGCTTTCTTTTCTCTTAATTCACGGCAGACTTCAATTCCGTCTTTTCCCGGTAACATTAAGTCTAAAACAATTAAATCATAATCATTTTCTAATGCTTTTTCTAGCGCTTCATTTCCTTCTTCAGCTTCGTCGATTATATAGTTTTCTCTTTCTAAGTACATTTTTAATAATCTTCTAATTCTCTCTTCATCATCAACTATTAATATTCTTACATCTTGTTCCATTCAATGAAACCTCCTTATAACAATTGTACAAAAATCGACAATTTTTTTCCATATGGGATTCATAAAATCTATTATATTTAAAGAATTTTACGTATTTGTTCACAATACTATTATATATGTAAACAAAAATGCTGTCCAAAATTGGTAAAAAAGTGAAAAAAGAGCTGACGGTTGGTTGTCAGCCCAATAACAGTTTTATACATACGAATGTAAACCAGCGATAACTAAGTTTACGAATATTAGGTTAAACATGATAATGCCGAAACCAATGACTGCAAGCCACGCAGATTTTTCACCATGCCAGCCTCTTGATAAACGCAAATGGAGAAAAGCGGCATAAAAGAACCATGTGATGAGTGCCCATACTTCTTTTGGATCCCATGCCCAAAATCTTGTCCATGCAATTTGAGCCCATATCATCGCAAAAACGAGACCACCTAAAGTAAATATCGGGAAACCGATTAATACGGAACGATAACTAATTTCATCTAATAAATTACCATTGATTTTTGATACGAGTGGTTGTACCATCTGTGAAATTCTTTTTCGTGTAATAAGTCTAACGAGTATATAAATTATTGTCCCTGCAATAAATGACCAGATAACCGTATTTACTCTTGAAGTATTAAAGTTTGCCGGTAATTCAACTAGTGGTTCCATTTTGGATGCAGTCAGTAAAGTCCCCTCATTAGGTCCAACTAATGCAGGTAGTGCATAATCTATTGTTGATAGTTCCCCTTCTTTATTCACCCATTCGAACTGTGCTTCATAATTCATAAAGGAAAAAGTACTTGTAATAACGATAAACCCAATAACAACGGTTATAAAATACATAATTAACTCAAGACTGAACCGCTTTCGTGTGGCTTCAGCTTGATTAACGGTTTTAATTAAATAGATGAGCCCAGCAATAAAACTAATTGCTAAGATCGCTTGTCCAGCTGCTGTTGTCATTACATGTAAAGGTAACCAAATACTTCTTAGAGGAGGTATTAACGGTGTAATGTCTCTTGAAAACATACTCGCATAGCCTATTAAAATTAATACTATCGGTAAAGCAAATACACCTAGTACCGGAGTATGGTATAGAAAATAGATTAGTATAAATGCACCGACAACCATCAAACTAAAAAATGTAATAAATTCAAACATATTACTAACAGGTGCATGTCCAGCAGCTATCCATCTCGTAATAAAATATCCGATATGAACGATAAACCCAATAATCGTTAATGTAATCCCTATTTTTGCACTAAGTGTTACTTTATTTTTGTAATGACTTTCATCCATTCCTTTTTTTTGTCGGATAGCACCACCAAAAAACAGCGTTGCAATTAAATAAATAACAAATGCGATTAACAGTAGATTACTACTTAATTCTGCCACAATATATCACCCCATAAAGCTCCTTTATTTGGACTATTCTTTTTCCTGATTTTTTTCGGTCTTTTGATCAATTGGTATCGGAATATTTGTATCGGATAAAATTTTTTCTATTTCTTTATGAAAGCCGTACCAGTTTTTATTTGTGTGCCCTGCAATATGACATCCCCCTTTTTCTGTTTTTATCCAAATTCTACGATGTTGCCAAAACGATCCTTGTGCTAGACCGATTAAGAAGATAACACCACCGATAGCAATTACTGGTAAAGTATTGTCGAGTCGAACTGTTAACCCGCTATAGTTCACCATCTCAGCTGTTTGAAACTCCATTTTATATTTATTTTCTGTTACTTCAATTGTTTGTTGAATGGCCGCAAAACTTCTTTCTCCTTCAGGTCGATCTGGTGTGACCATTTTAAAGGCAAAGGCAGGATTTAATGGGTCTTGTGATGCCGTAGAAGGTACACCATCTTTCATTTGGAAATTCGGAAAGTAGTCTAGCAATTCAACGCCATAGCCATTTCCTAAATCATATTTTTTTTGTGGATTATTTAAATCTATAGTAATATTTCCGTATGACTCTCCAGTTTCTTTGTTCGTCAACGCAAAGGTCATACTTGCGATTTCATTTAAACGATAACTTGACTGATATAACGCATATCCATCAATTTTTAATGGCTTGTTTACTTGAATCTCATAATCTTTTATTTTTTCTAATTCAGGTTCTTCTCCAGGTAAAGATTGTTCAGCACTATATAACGTTACATTTGTTTGGAAATTTTTTGCAATCATCCCTTTTTCTTCAATAGCATTTCGGAAGACTTCACCATCTGATTCATCATAAACTTCAAATATAAACTCATGATTCGTTAAATAATACTGTTTATCAGTTCCAGGAATTGCAAGAGTTTCTCCTTCTTTTATCCATAAAAATTCATTTATATAAAATCCAGGTACAAAACGAAGCATACATCCAATTAAAAATATTATTAAACCAATATGGTTTACATAAGGACCCCATCTCGAAAAACGTCCCTTCTCAGCTAATAAGTTCCCATTATCGATATGTACATTGTAATGTTTTTTCTTTAACTTTTCTTTTAAAGTCGTAAAATCAATTTCAACATTTTCAGCCTTATTATAGAGCCGTTGTCTATTTAAAAAGTTCGTATTCCTTTTCACACGTTGATTTTTTAACGCCTTGTATAAGGGTATAGCTCGATCTAAACTACATATAACGAGAGAGACCCCGATGGATGCAATTAATAGTAAGTACCACCAAGAACCGTAAGTATCATGAAAACCGAAAAAATAATATAATTTTCCAAACCAGCCGTAATTTTCTTCATAATATTGATGTGCTGGTACCGGGAGTTGTCCTAAAGTTGAAACTTGTGGCAAAATAGAACCAATGGCGGTTGCGATTAGTGTAATTACTATTAAAATAACGCCTACTTTTACTGATGAGAAAAAGTTCCATATTCGATCTATAATGGTTTTATTATAAGTTTGAGACCTACGTGCACTACCTTCATAGCGCATATCAAGTAGTTTCCCTTGTCTCGCTTTTTCGTCGAGTATATTTCCGCAAGCCTCACAAAGAACAGTTCCATGTGGATTAACATGACCACATTCACATTTAACTTTATTCATGTAAAAAACTCCTATTCAGGCTTAATCTTTTCCATATATTGTTGTACCATTTCCTCAGTCATTGTTGTTTCGATATAGTCAACAATAATTCCATCAGAATTAATTAAATACGTTGCAGGAAGTGGGAAAATTCCATAAGCTTTTTGAACTTCACCACTTTCATCTATTACAATAGGAAAGGTGAGATTATATTGTTTAGCAAAGTTTTCAATCGCAATTTTCGTTTCACCAACATTTATTGCAATTATTTCAACACCTTCATCTTTATATTTTTGATATTGGTTTTCCATATAAGGCATCTCATCTTTACAAGGTTCACACCACGTTCCCCAAAAGTTTAAAAATACACCTTTCCCTCGATAGTCAGACAATTTATATTCATTACCTTCTAAATCTTTTAAAACAAAATTTGGTGCTTCTTCACCGACTGCTGCTACTTTTCTATTATCCTTAGAAAAATTTGAATATAATACAAAAATAATAGCTGCAGATAACAATAATAATATGATCGAACGCAAAACGAGTCGCTTCTTTTTATTTCTCATCCATTGCCCTCCTATGCAAGGAATTTATGTGGGTTGATTATATCATTTCAAATTTTTCTTTTTTTGTAAAGTTTCGAATCTTAAATGGCAGAAAAATAATTATATTTTATTTAGATTTTATTTTCTAATAATTTGGATCAGAGTGAGTAACGGAATATAGCCATTACTCACAAAAATTACTTACGAGTATTTGCACTTTCTTTTGCAAGTACTATTAATTGTTTCACTTCATGAGGTGTAAGTGGTCTAGATTCTCCAGCGTTAAGACCAGTTAAATCTAAAAAGGCGAGTCTTTCTCTTTTTAACTTCATAACCGGATGACCGATCTTTTCAAACATTCGTCTTACTTGACGGTTTCTTCCTTCATGGATTGTTAATTCAATGATTGCCGTATTTTTACGTCTGTCAGCTGATAATAACTTTACTTTTGCAGGTGCAGTCACCCCATCTTCTAAATGGACACCTTTTTCTAATTGTTTTAGTTGTTCACGTTTAGGAATACCTTTTACTTTTGCGATATATGTTTTATCAATCTTATACTTTGGATGAGTTAATATGTTAGCAAATTCGCCATCATTTGTCATAATTAGAAGACCAGATGTATCGTAATCTAATCGGCCAACAGGATAAATTCGTTCTGGAACATGTGGGAAATAGTCCATCACTGTTTTTCGATTTTTATCATCATTAACCGTGGTTACAACTTGTCTTGGTTTATAGAATAAAAAGTAAACCGGTTCTTCTCGTTCAATTTTAATTCCATTAACTTCAACTATGTCCTTCGGCCCTACTTTCACACCTAATTCTTTTACAACTTCACCGTTGACCGTTACTTTTCCTTGTAAAATTAATTCTTCAGCTTTTCTTCTCGAAGCAATACCCGCATGAGCAATAACTTTTTGTAATCTTTCCAAGAGACCACACTCCTTTACGTTGTCCATCATGATGTAAAAAGTCAAAAATCAAATATATTTTTTAAAAATATTATACTAAATTTAATGACCGTAATAACACTCTAGCTGAATTATGCCATATTCAACCTGTCATTACAAAAAAAATGCGTAAAATTTCATTTGAAATTTTTCTAAAATA
>NZ_JAACYS010000092.1 GCF_009996845.1 Pallidibacillus pasinlerensis
AAGTTAGTAGGAAATAGTAAGTTGAGTATAGTACAAGTTTTATTTTATGTAAACTACCTTTATACATAATTGTTAACATTTTTACATCGAAAATTCTTGCGTAATTCAATCGTTTTCTAGATGTTTTCACAATTATTAACAAATAGCTCCTTTTATTATAACAATTCTTGCGACATTCCCATTTATTTTTCATTCCCCTCGTTTTTCTAGGAAAAATGTGTAAAATTTTCTTTTTTTGACAAGATAATGATGAGGTGATTCGTATGTATAAAAACCATGAGCGAAAGTTAGTATGGCTCACCTTTACAGTAGCCGTTCTCTTATTTCTTTCAATGGTTCGAAGACTATTCGCAGGTTAAGGTTTTGGTTAAGTTTCGAAAAAAGTGAAAAAAATTGTCTATAAAAACTGGAGGAGACTTGTCATGACTGGAGATTCCGTTTTTTTCAGTAGAGTTTTGACTGAAACAACTTTAACCTTTCATATTATCTATGCCACCTTAGGAGTAGGTGTGCCCCTGATGATTATGATTGCCCAATGGATTGGGATTAAGAAAAACGATCAATATTATATATTGTTAGCTAGACGTTGGACACGAGGATTTGTTATCACAGTAGCTGTAGGCGTAGTGACTGGCACCGCCATAGGTTTACAACTTTCTTTGTTATGGCCGAATTTTATGGTTCTTGCCGGCAACGTCATTGCTTTACCACTATTTATGGAAACCTTCGCTTTTTTCTTTGAAGCCATTTTTTTAGGGATTTATTTATATACATGGGATCGCTTTGAAAATCAAAAGAAACATTTATTACTTTTAATTCCAGTAGCCATCGGGGCTTCTTTTTCAGCGGTTTTTATTACGATTGTAAATTCTTTTATGAATGCGCCACAAGGTTTTGACTTGATTAATGGCCAATTGGAAAATGTGAATCCTATCATGGCAATGTTTAATCCTGCAATGCCGACAAAGGTTGCTCACGTTGTCGTTACGGCATATATGACTTCAGCCTTCGTCTTAGCTTCCATCGCAGCATTCCGTTTAGCTACAGGCTCTAAGCATGTTTATCATAAGAAAGCTTTGTTATTAACGATGAAACTCGGATTAGTATTTTCAATCGCAACAGCCATCATAGGGGATTTTTCTGGTAAATATTTAGCTGAATACCAACCAGAGAAACTTGCTGCTGCTGAATGGCATTTTGAAACATCCAGTGAAGCCCCTCTTCTTATGTATGGAATTCTAGATGAAAACAATGAAGTAAAATATGCCATTGAGATACCATTTGCTCTAAGTATTTTAGCTCATTGGTGGCCATCTGCCGTCGTTACAGGATTGGATCAATTTCCTCCTGATGAAATTCCACCTCTCTATATCCATTATTTATTCGATACAATGGTGACAATCGGTATCGGATTACTACTTCTATCACTCATTTACTGGTTTGGTGTAAAACGTGGTTGGTCTTTTGTCCATTCGAAACTCTTTTTATGGTTTGCCGTTTTAAGTGGTCCTTTAGCAATGATTGCGATAGAAGCTGGTTGGTGGTTAGCAGAAGTCGGTCGACAACCA
The DNA here is from genome assembly GCF_009996845.1 of Pallidibacillus pasinlerensis. Lineage (GTDB taxonomy): Bacteria > Bacillota > Bacilli > Bacillales > Caldibacillaceae > Pallidibacillus > Pallidibacillus pasinlerensis. Next base: position 1,569 of record NZ_JAACYS010000092.1, read on the forward strand.
TGGATTTTACGGGGAATTATGCGTACAGCAGATGCAGCAACGACAAACCCAAATGTTGATTTAATGTTAGTGCTTTTCTCGATTCTGTACATAATTTTAGGGATAGGTACGATCATTGTCATGATCAGAATGTTTAAACGAAATCCGATTGAAAAAGAACTAGCTGATCGGGAAATCGAAAAAGGTGGTATGCTGAAATGAACTTAGAAATTATTGGTATTTCCGTATTAATGGCCTTTTTATTCGGCTATATTATGGTAGGAGCTATTGATTTTGGTGCAAGCTTTTTTAATGCCTATAGTTTAATTATCGAGAAAGAACATATTTTAACAAATATTATCCAGCGATATTTGTCACCTGTTTGGGAAGTGACAAATGTTTTCCTAGTTTTCTTTTTTGTCGGAATCGTCGGTTTTTTTCCTCAAACGGCTTTTTACTATGGAACAACGCTCCTAATACCGGTTAGTATTGGGATTGTTTTACTTGCCATCCGAGGTTCCTATTATGCCTTTGAAACATATGGCAATCGCGGTCATAAAGGATATGCATTTATCTATGGCTTATCGGGTTTATTTTTACCAGCATCCCTTTCTATTGTATTGACGATCTCAGAAGGCGGCTATATTTATATAAAGGATGGGAAACCCATTTTAGACTATTGGGTCCTATTTACTGAGCCATTGACTTGGTCTGTTGTGTTGTTAAGTATCACTGCAGTTCTCTATATTTCTGCCGTATTTTTAACATGGTATGCCAATAAAGCAGGTGATAAAGAAGCAACACGTTTAATGCGCAAATATGCCTTAATTTGGGCGTTACCTTTAATCATTACTGCTGCAGGAATCATTGTTGAGTTAAAGGGACATAATCCAGAGCATTTCGATAACATTATGAATTTATGGTGGATGTTCGCTATTTCATTTATTCTCTGGTGTATGACTGTTTACCTTCTTTGGCAGCGTCGAAATTATGGAGAAGCTTTCCTTCTTCTAGTTGCTCAATTCGCCTTGGCCTTTTATGGATATGGAATCAGCCATTATCCATATCTACTTTACCCGCATTTAACAATATATGACGGATTTACAAATGAGGCTATGGCCATTTCTTTAATTATTGCATTTATATTAGGTTTTTGCTTATTAGTTCCTTCCTTATATTTATTACTCCGACTATTTTTATTTAGTAAAAAATACGTGTCAGGGAAATAGTTGAAAAGGAGGGAAAAACCTTGAAGGCATTTTTCATATTTGTTGCACCATTTCTAGTATTATTCGCATCGATGATATTAGGATTTTGGTTAGCCCTCAATGACCAAAACCTTGAACAAGATGAAAAGTAGTGATTCTTAATTAGCCGAGACATACCATTGATACACGTATGCTCGGCTTTTTTTGTGATTTTTACAATATAGATCAATGTAAAAAAAAGTGATCAAAAAATAAAAAAACCTATTGACCTTAACGTTACGTCAACCTGTATTGTAATGATTAAAGGAGGTGGTTCAAGCTGGAATACACCATTCAAAAATTAGCACGTTTAGCCGGAGTAACTACTCGTACATTACGTTATTATGACAAAATCGGTCTTCTCAAACCTGCTCGTATTAATTCATCAGGGTATCGCATTTATGGCCAAAACGAAGTAAATCTTTTACAACAAATTATGTTCTATCGTGAACTTGGTCTACAACTGGAAACAATAAAGGAAATCATTCACGACCCGTCCTTTAATCGGAAGAATGCTTTAAAAGAACATTTGCAACAATTAATTGCAAAAAGAAAACAAATAGATTTATTAATTGAGATTGTCAAGAAAACCATTAAACATGAAGAAGGGAGAATTCAAATGAGTGATCAAGAAAAATTTGAAGGTTTTAAGAAAAGATTAGTTGAAGAAAATGAGAAAAAATATGGTGATGAAGTTCGAGAAAGATGGGATGAAGAAGCTCTAGAAGCCTCCAATCAAAAGGTGTTAAATATGAGTCAAGAAGATTATGAAAAAGTTACGAAGCTAGCTGAAGATGTGAATCAAACATTAGCCAAGGCGATGGAAACAGGAGATCCTGCAAGTGAAATTGCGCAAAGGGCAGCTGATTTGCATAAACAATGGTTAACATTTTACTGGAAAGAATACAGTAAAGAAGCCCATGTTGGCTTAGCGCAAATGTATGTTGATGATGAACGTTTCAAAGCCTATTATGATAAAGTAAAACCAGGTGCTGCAGAGTTTTTAAGAGATGCCATTTTAGTCTATACCGGTCAAAAACAATAATCATTGTTTGTATCAATCCCACACAATTGAGTGTGAAGCAGGGAAATTTATCCCTGCTTTTTTTCGTCTAAATAGTTCATATATTCCTTAAAGGCTACTTCAAATGATAAATCTTCGTGTTCACCCTTTTCAATATCATTTATTATCTGCCGTGCCAAAGCTTTGTTGTTACGAACATTTATATGTGGTACTGTTATACATTCTTTCAGCCATTGTCTATAGTATTCTAATATATCTTTGAGATTTCCCCTGTAATTTCGATATAGACCTGAAGGTTCAATAACACAAAGAGTATATTTATTTGTCGTTAGGTCTATTGTCCCAATGCTTCTACTCCAAATTTTTTCTTTCTTATATTATTCACCCCTTCTATTGTTTTAATTTACCTATATTTCTATAATATGAAAATCAGTTTCTCTTATGAACGATTAGATTACATGAATATAAAGATTTTTCGACATTAATACCATATGAAATTTTGAAAATCAATCTCGAATTAAAAAAATTCATAGGCTAAATTACTTATAGATAACGAATCATACAGTGCTTAATATCATTTAAAAATTGTTGTGAGGGGGATGTTGATGCTTTCCTTGCATAATTTACCAAATTACATAACGCGTTTCAAATCAAACAAGTGTTGCGAATTGGCCAAAGACAAGTATATCAATTGCTAAAAACAAAACACTTTCAAGATATGAAGCTTACAGATGCTAGCAGTACCTATATTCATAATAGTCACAATATCATTTTAAAGGGGCCTACTGGTTCAGGGAAATCGTTCCTAGCCACTGCTTTCGGTATATCTGCTTGCCGACAATTTTATAACGTAAAATACATTCGTTTACCAGAATTACTAGATGAATTAACACTCACCAAATTAGCGGTGTTTCTGGCATTTACATGATATTAGTTTTGGCAGTATATTTATAAATCATTTTTTAGTAAAAAACTGTATACGCACTTATATTTATACTCAATTGGCAAGCAGTGCTTATTGCATTAACGGGGTTACGGTGGCAATTAAAAGCTATATGCTGTAATTCCTTGTCATGACGAATAATTAAAACGATGTTGTCAGGAGTGTCTTTTATCCGTCCTTGCTTATCCAATTCCAAAGCTGTCTGCCAATCCTCATCACTAAACTCCTCTTCAGCCTGTGCCTGTCTCTCCTTAGCAAACTCAGCTTTTACTTTTTCATCTTTTATAGCAAACTCGCACATTGCCACAAAAGATGGCATCTTACCAGGAGCTGTAGTGGTAGAAGCTTTATCATCTAAAGAACCGAATTTATGAATACGAACGAGATCAAAAGCATTGAGGAGTAATCCACTTGCTGGGTCTGTAGCATGATGGCTGTATGCGAATTTATCATCGTAGATAATCACACCGGCACTACTATCAGCTGGAATATAATCGTACCGTCCTTCCATAGCAGAAGGGGCATAAACTGCACCTAAGAATTTCTCAATTGCTTCACGTACGGGATAGGCACGACAGAATGTTCCTACCACACCTTCCTTTAAAAGCGGGTCCGCTTGCTCTTTAAGACTGCGATTTAACTTCAGACTGCATGCTTGATACTGTCCAAGTTGATGTATCCCGCCAGTTTTGATATTTTGAAAGATAAACATCAGGGTCAAGCAGTTCTCCATCCTGCTCTTCATGGACAAATTCACGATTAGAGGAAGTGGATGACCAATACATAAGGCCTCATCACGACTTTTATCGATTTAGGGCTCATCGATGAATTCAGATTATCTGTTCACCCTGTGGTATTGGGAGAAGGAAGGCCGTTATTTATTGATATAAAACAAAGATTGAATTTAAATTTGATCAATACAAGAACTTTTTCCTCCGGTGTTGTTCAACTAATCTACCATTCAAAACAGAAATTAAATTGTGCAATCCTATCAAAAAGATGCCCAGCGCGTCTTTGCACTGAGCATCCCCTTATAGTCTAGTAAACTACTTTGAATTTACTAATATTTTAATATGGCTTTTGTCATTTACTAGTGTTTCGAAGCCTTCTTCGACAATTTCATCTAGTGTAATGCGCTTTGTTACTAATGTTTCTGCTTGGAAGTAACCTTGTGTCATAAGTTCCATAACTGCAGGGAAGATATCACGGTAGGCGATAGTTCCCTTAATTGAACGTTCAGATAATACAACATTGTTTGGTTGGAAAGAAGCTTCTGTTTCCCAAATGGATACAACAATTGTTTCACCTTCAAATGTTGTTGAATCAATGGCTTGTTTTAAAACAACCGGAACGCCTGTTACTTCAAATGCAACATCTGCACCGCCATTTGTTAACTCCTTAATACGGGCAACGGCATCCTCCTCAGCTGGATTAATAACTGCTTTTGCTCCTAATTCTAACGCTTTCGCACTACGCTCTTTTGAAAGTTCTACTGCATAAATTTCTGAAGCTCCCGCTACCTTTAATGCTTCAATTACAAGTAAACCAATAGGACCAACACCGAATACAACAGCTTTATCTCCTGCCTTTAATTTACTGATACGAACTGCATGAAGTGCTACTGCAGCAGGTTCTACCAATGCTCCCTGCTCTAAAGAAAGTCCTTCTGGCATTTTGTGTACCCAACGCTCGTCCACTACTGTATATTCTGAGAAACCACCGCCACCACCAGATAAGCCATGGAATCCTAAATGTTTACAAATATTATATTTACCTTTTTTACACGCTTCACACTCACCACAAGCTAAAATGGGCTCAACAACAACTTTGTCACCAACATTTACTTTAGTGACACCTTCCCCAATTTCAGAAACGACACCAGAAAACTCATGGCCCATGACAATTGGTGCTACATCCTTACTCACATAATGCGGTTGTTCAACTGGGACAAAAATTGGACCTGCAACATATTCATGTAAATCACTACCACAAATACCCGTCCATTCAACTTTTATTTTTACACGACCAGATGTTACTTCAGGTTCTTGAATTTGTTCTACACGAATATCTTTTGCGTTATACCATAATGCTGCTTTCATGTTCATGCCCTCCTTTTTATTATGTAATACACTTTGATTATAACATTCAAACATACTAGAAATATTAAGAAAATATGGAGTATTTTTGAACTTATCTAACCGCTATTTTCCAATTTCGAGAAAAGTCACCTGATCATCAAGCTAAAGATAAATAAATCATAGATTCTAGTCATTAAATAGAATGATGTAAAATTATAAATTATTCACTTTAACATCCCTCTGGATCTATGTCAAGATTCCGGACACAAAAAGTTTAAGTTTTTTTCTGCACAACAACCATTCATGCAGTGTTCCACATCCCAAGTAGATTGTCAAAGTGAAAAGTGCCTTTGACACCCTACTTGGGACGTGGAGAAAGAAACCCATGGATGTTGTGCCTGAAAAATGTGGAGGGGGAATTACAGTTACCCCTTGTGTTACGCTGCTTCGCAACACATTTTTTCATACTCATCGGGCGTGACATAACCTATGCTGCCATGAATTCGTTTGCGATTATACCAACCTTCTACGTACTGAAATAGGGCGATTCCCGCAGTCTTAAAGCTGTCATATTGAGTTTGATAGACTTCTTCTTTTTTCAGTGTGGCGTGAAAGGATTCAAGCGTTGTCATAAGGGCATCCTTTCCGACTGAATGAAGGAATCATTTCATACTTTTTTAATCGTTCTTGAAACGCTTCACTCGTGTATTGCGTGCCTAGATCCGTATGAACAATGAGTCCAGGTCCAGACTTTTGAACGTTTACATCGTTCTCCAATGCTTCAAGCACAAGTTCGTTTGTCATCGTACGAGAGAATCTATAGCCATCCAATTTTTTCGTATGCAAATCAAGGACAGATGCTAGATAGCACCAGCCATGATGGAGCGTATGAATATAGGTGATATCGGCTACCCATTTCTCATTAATAGACGTTGTTGTAAAGTCTTGGTCGAGTACATTTTCACGTTCTTCTACACGTGATTGGGATGATGTTGGGCGATATTTCTTTGTGATGTTTGATTGGATGCCTGCTTCTTTCATAAGACGTAGAACTCTTTTCAGACTACAAGAATAGCCTTCTTTTAAAAGTTTTCTATGAACTTTTGGCGCACCATAGCGACCTTTACTTTCTTGATGAATAGCTCTAATTTTTTCAAGTAGCTCTTCATTGGCGACATGGTAGCTGTTAGGTTTCTTATGAAATGAATCATAGTACGTACTTCTGGGCATCTTTAAAACACGACACATCACTTGGATTGGATGATGTTCGCTTTCACTTTCAATATAGTCAATCAGTTCCTGCTCATCTATTTTCTCGCGAATATGGTCATAGCCTTTTTTAAGATTTCAAGCTCCTGCTTTAAACGAAGATTTTCCTTTTGGATCTCTTCCACATCTGATACAGTTTCTTCACAAACTAATAGAACGAATTGAAATATTAGAAGATGGGAGTCCGAGGATCTACTACAAATTCTTGAACTCATATATGTCTTCTATTTTTTATGAGCAACGCGCAACACTCCACATGGCTTGAGAGGATAGGATGAATGTCTTTTGAACCTGCCCGTTCTCGGAAATATATCCACGGCACTTTTTGCACTATCGGTAGACGGGAACATATCCGCTGAATTTGCATTAAATAGAGACCTACAACATTCCCCAAAATAAGTTGATTTGAGCGGAAAAGAAATAGAGAAGCAATCCTATTGTCAACACCTTGAATATTTGTTTTGGAGACTGATATAAAACAAAGATCGTGGCTATCCAGAGTAACAATTCCAAATTATCTCTAATATCAAAATACCAAAATCCAAATACAAAAACCTGTCTTGTGATAAACATAAAAATTATAGATGAAATAGAAATAGCAATTATACCTTTCCCCTTTGCATACCAACACACAAAAGCCAGAAATGGTGAAATACAAGTCATTATTATCCAAATCATCATATATGATTTAGGAAAAAAGCCAACTATCAAAACTGTGAATAAATAATAGCTACCTACCATACCCGCAAAAAACAAAAATACATTTACGGCAGACCTGAGAGCTGATTTGCTATATAAAGATATTAACACCGCAAGGAACAGCCAAACCCCCATGCGAGAAAAGAAGTTTCTTAAATCTAAGACTTCTAGAAAATAGGGTAATGAATTACTTAGGGTTGTTTCAAGCATCTTGGAAACTAAGCCTAAAGTAATCCCCGCTATAAATATTAAAGTTGAATATAAAAACTTTTTTGTTAGCGATATACTAATTGGTTTTCGAATTTCATTTAAGAAATCTTTCATTTATTCTCTCCCGAAAAAATCCTTATTTCATATTTTTCTATCAAACCACGGCATAAGATGTAAATAATTCGCTTTCTAAATAAGAATTTATGCCTAGTCTGAATAATAATTGTACACCCTTAAGCCATCTGAATTTGTTATGTATATTAGTACTTGCGCTTTTTCATATCATCTTCGTAGGCGGCTAGAATACGCTGATATTCTTTTGGGTCATCATTCTCACAGTCAAGTTTTATCACTCGATTCACGATAGGCTCTAAAGAATCCGGTTTGTACCAAGGTTCTTTAATTGTATGATATATAATCTTTTTTGTCTTTTGACGTTGGGCCATTTCTTTCAGCATCTGAATCTCTTTTTCATTTTTTGTTACACTTTGAATTGGCCATATAATTATAAAGTCAAATGCATAATCATCGTATTTTTCACTATTACTTTTCGTGGTTAGATTATCAAAGTAAATTATAAGATTTGATAATTTCATTCCTTGTCCATATTTCTTCGGTACATTAACTTTATATAATTCCGCCCATCGAAAAAAATTCTCCATTCCATCTTTTTGTTGTATAAATTAAATTAATCAGCCCTTTCAAAATTCCTTAAGCGTTCAAGGCTTTAAGAAGAGTCTGATGTTTTTCCTTGTCAGCAATAATGTTTTTTCTGTTTCATTGTTCAAGAAATCAATAATCTGATCATATGCATTTTTTACGTCGTATATATTATTCACCGCTTCATTTAAAAATCACTATTTGTTTTTTGAATATACCCAAAATAAAATGCTATCTGTTAGTCTCAAACAAAACAGTACATCTTCAATTGTTGGAGATTCAATAGTATTCTCATTCCTATGGGTTCCATAATCAGACATCATAGAATAAATCATATAAATTGTTTTTGTCTTTGTCAGCTTTCCATCTTTATTTTCATTAAAAAAATATGCTAAATGTGCAGGCGTTCTAACGATTTCCCTAAACACAGGATCATGAGTCAACTGATCAGCAGCACCATCTGCCGCATACCCAGCAATGATTTGATAGACTTTTTGACGTAACAAATTTTCATTTGAATGAAGATAATATTTTCTTGAATCGCTGAGTCTCAGGTACTTAATTAAAGTCTTTGAAAAACCAATTTTTTCATCAAATTCTCTAAAAAGAAACTCACCTGTACGGAGGAAAGAGAACCTCCATCATTTGACAATTTAATTTTATGATTGAAATCAAGTGTTTTTTGCGTTAAAGTAACCATATAAAGAGTCCTTTCTGTGTGGTTTTTGTTGGTTACTTTAACTTTAACAGAAATGGACTCTTTTTTCATTTTTTTCGTGCAGTACAATAAAGCTGAAAAGGCTTGGTAAACCAGAAGTCATAATAAGTTTCTGATTTTCTGTGAATAATTCAGGTTTAACTTTATTCCTTCAATAAAATAACCTTACTATATAATATACATATTTCACTTTTAAAACTTCCGAAAACTTCATTTTTACTTCTCTTAAAAGTTACTATTAAAATAAATGATAAAACATACACTAACGAAATTAACAAAGAAAATATTTCATAAGACCAATTAAAGAGATAAGCTTTGACGAATTTCTTGAACATTTTTCGACAACTTGAAAAAGATAT
>NZ_JAACYS010000093.1 GCF_009996845.1 Pallidibacillus pasinlerensis
AATTAAAATACTATAAATACAAATAAACTCCTTGTATTGTAACTATATTTTTCTCTTTTCAACTTACATTAAAAAGCCTTATATAATTGAAGCATGATCCCCTAATATTATCAGTTATAAGAACTGACTTTCTTAATAGGTGATCATGCCTCATATAGATTTTCCTAAATATTAAAGGGTCATGCAATATAAGTAACTTTAAACTTCCGATAATAGAAACGCACTATCCCAAGAGGTTTTTTTGCCGTTTATGATAGCTAATAATGTTAATAAAACACCTGCTGTCCCATCAATTAAACCTACATAATCATAATACTTTTTTTCACCTTCACTATCTTCAATATTTTTAAAACCAAAAGGATACTCTTCTTTATAAAAACCTAAGATATCATTAGCTAATTCAAGTGATCTTTTTCTAAAATAATCAATATTCGTTTCTTCAAAAAATCTTTGACAAATATAAGCAACACCTGATAAACCATGGCAAAATGAAGGTGAATATATATCATAAAGGCGGTTACTAGCCATTTCTAAACCATTGACTGCAAAATCAATATACGATTGATTTTCTAATGTTTTTCCAGCTATTAGTAATGAGTATGCTACACCTGGAGATCCGTAACACCATGCATCTCTTGTATATTTATTAATAATAGTACCTTTTTCGAATTCTTCAAGGGTTACATGTGTACCCCAATACACCTTATCCCCTTCTTTAATACGATACTTGATAAGAAATTCTGCTAATTTTTTGATACATTCATCCTGTCCATCTACATAAATATTAAGTTCTTTCGCATTGCTTAATATAATTAATAACGCGGGTATTCCATGGGACAAACCAATATTGAAAAAACCATCAGATGAAATACTCCTATCCCTTTCTGAAAAATAATTTTCAGGAGGGATAAACCATCCTGGAACTTGCAATTCTCCAATTTGCTTATCCTGGCACAATTCTACTATATACTCTAAAATGCCAGAAATGGTTTTTTCCATTTCTTTTGGGAAAAGCATACTGTAACTTGCAATTCCCGCTAATCCAGTAATTGAATCATAATCTTCCATGTTCGGAAACCTTTTCATTTTTAAATATTCAATTATTCCATAAGCTTTTTCACTAATAATATTGTTGATATTAGAAATAAAGTTTTGGTATCGAGTCCCTTTTTTAGATAAGCATGTAGCTGCAAGCCCGATTCCCGACAATCCACTAAACATAGATAATGAGGTAAAACCATATTGATTAATTTGTTCTCCAATCCGCATCATATATCGATGTCCAATTTTATCCCATTCTCCGTCGGGGTATTGTTCGGATAATTCACCGTAAAGTGCACATAATGCAGGCAATCCATGACTTAAACTCAAATCATTATAAGGATTGATAGTTTTGTTTCCAATTTTAATAAAATTATTAGGTTGATTAACAATTGACTTCATTTTTTCATAATCTGATAACTTTTCTGCTATATTACAAACTAGCTCCTTCACTGAGATATCCATATTCCACCTCATTTTGTAAAGTTTCTAATTCATACATCCTTCTATAAATATCATTATTATTCAATAGTTCATGATGAGTTCCAATCCCTATTAATTCTCCTTCATTCATTACTACAATTTTATCAGCAAGCTTTGCCGTAGTTAATCGATGTGAGATAAATATGCCTATTTTATCTTTTGTCATATTCATGAACATATCAATTATTTCTTTTTCTGACAAAGGATCTAGCGCTGAACTTGGTTCGTCTAGAATATACAAAGACGCATCCCTAAAAAGCGCTCTAGCTATAGCCACTTTTTGCCACTGTCCTCCAGAAAGCTGTACACCATCAACAAACCATAGACCTAACTGAGTATTTAAATCCGATATAAAATCCACATGAGCTTTTTCTAATGTTTGTTTTAGTTCTCTATCATTTTCAATTCTTGTTATATCACCAAAGCCTACATTTTCTCTCAATTTCATTTCATACTTGACAAAATCTTGGAATAACACTCCAATCTTTTTTCTCAGTTGTGAAGTATCTAAATCATTGATAGATATTCCGTTGTAATAGATACTATCATTTTCATGGATATATAGTTTTAATAATAATTTAATCAGAGTACTCTTTCCTGATCCATTAGGACCAACAATGGCTATTCTTTCACCTTTACTAATCTCAAGATTAATATTTTTTAATACAACTTTAGGATTTGTTGGATAACTAAATGTTAAATTTTTTATTTTAATATTTTCGATGTTTTCTATACGTAAAGAATGTTTATCCTCTATATATATTTTTTCCTCACTCAATTCCATAAACTCGAAAAACTGATTAATATATAGGTTATTTTGATACAAAGAATGAATTGTATTTAATATTTTTCTTGAATTATTAGAAATCAAATTTAAAGCTTGGATAAGCGCAACAACCGTACCAACAAGTATTTCTCCTGCTAATGCTGAGAGAATAACTATCACTAGCACAATATTTATACATATTTGTTCAACTATTTCAAATATAAACGTGAAAACTGTTCTTCTTTTAAATAGTTTAATATCCTGCCTTACAAATTTTTTATTTATTTCTTTGAACTGGTTTAATATATATCCAGAAAGATTATAAAGTTTTACTTCTTTAAATGTATTATCTCTAGTCATTAAGTAAGATAAGTACCATGATTTTCTTTTTTCAGGGGCACGCAACCAATTTACATTGAATTCTCGTTGACCGATTTTAAAAAAGTAAAACGAAAAAATAACTGGTATAATGATTAATATTGTTAGAACCCAAGGCTTCCAGTTAATTAAAATCATAACTGATGAAAAAAGAGTCACGATGGCAGATATTGTACTTAGTATAGATACAAAGACTTCAAATGGTTTATAGGGTGTTTCATTTTGAACTCTTTGTAACTTATCATAAACTTCGGCATTTTCAAAATGTTCCAAAGGCAATTTTGTACACTTTTCCATTACTTTAAGATTAAGTTTGTAATTAATTAAGGTTTGAAATTTACTCTGGTAATATTCTGTAAAACTACTAATTATCTCACTAAATACATTGGCAGAAATATAGAATATTAAAGCCCATACGATAATATTAATATCTTTGAATCCAATCGAATTTAGTAAGTTTTGAGAACCAAATAATGTAATAATTGGTGCAATCCCCATTAATAAACTAAGAAAAATAATTATATAAAAACTTTTTCTATTCACATTCTTTATGAGAGCTAACGTTTTAGGAACCATCTTTATTGAATTAATAATGTCTCTCATAGAGACGTGATCATCATATTCTTTTATATTCATATTAATTCAATCCCCACATGCTAGATTTTTATTCCAGCTATTAAGTATTATTTTAACAATACGTTTTGAATGAGATGATACTCTAAGATTCTGGCTCACTTTATTATTGAAATACTAATCTATTCCTCTTAATATATCTCAATGCATATAAAGTATGTGAGACTAATGTTCGAACCTTATTTTCAAAATCGCGATCGATACCAAATAATCTATTACAATGTAGATGTATTACGCTATCCAAAATCGATAACTCTGATGAAGTCTCCAAACCTTTACTAATCTCACTTACATAGTCTTTTATAATTGTGTTTCTCTGATTTAAGATATTAAGTAACAATTCCCCCTCATCAGTTCCCCTTAATCCTTCCCAATTATTGTCTGTATTACATACATTCATATAATAAGATCGGTTTTGTTTGAAATCATCACGGTAATCCGATTTATTTACTTGCTGTTGTAGAAAATGCAACTGGCTTTCAAAATCTAAACCAAATTGTTCCATATAATGAATGATTGAGATCATCCCAATAACTTCGTCACTAAAATTAATACTTTTTAATCGCTTTAGCCTCAATATATCTTCTACTACTATGCTATCAAAACAGAATAAAGTTTCTGCATAGTTTATTAATTTCGTTCCGCCATAGCGTTCTATTTCTTTTTCATAAGTATCAATAGTAAAATGACTAAGCAAGCCTTTTTCAATCAAGGATCGTAACCATTTTTTTATATCTGGATACATATTTAATAGTTTCTTTTCAGTTGAATTAAATCTTAATCTAATATGTGGTTCTGGATCTGCATATCGCATAAAAAAGTATTTTTCAATCTCTCCCTTAGTCAATTTGTCACGTGAATACTCTGAAATATGGAATGCAATTAAGTCTTCCGCACTCGAATTAATGCCATACAATTTTAAATACATCCAATCCTCAAACGGTAACTTCAATCTCGTTTCAGCTATACTAGAAACACTATTCGACTTTTTGTTTTTAAGATATACTTCATTATTTTCTTTTTTAATTTTAACTAACGGAATAACTAATTCACATATATACTCTTCCTCTGCAAGATCATTTACTATGTTATAATTCGCTTCTTCAAAAGAACATAATATAATATTTCCTAATCTATTATTATATTCATGATGAAGTATACGAATGCAAAATTCATTTGTCGTATTGATAAGTATCCTATTATCCGCAAATGTTAAGTAAACATATTTCGGGACATTATAATCGGATATGAATTTTTCAAAATGATACCGAAATTCTCGAAAATCTAACTTCCTTTTTTTGTTGATAATCTTATTTAACACCCATTTTTGTGGAGAAATAACGAAATTTTTATATTCAATTTTGGGGATGAAGGGATAGTCATTATAGATCGTATCCCAAGGGAAATTAAACCAAATCTTTTTCCCTTCTAAACTTACATCATATAGAAAACGAATTGCATTTGGGGCTGTTCGCGTATTTAGCATATTATTCATGGTTATAATTAACTTTTTATTTAAAGCCTTACTTTTAGCATAAAACTTATCATTTTCTATACCGATTAGAATATCATTTAAACTTAGTCTATGAAATTCATCCTTACTACTGTTTGTAAATAGTGCAAGTTCATATTGACTGCTATGAATATTCCTTGTGACATTTGCATTCCTTGTTTCACTAGGTAAATAGACAACTTCACATGTTATATAATCATCATTATTTAAATTCGTAATTTCATCGTTTAATGTATCAAATAATTCCTTCTCGCCTTCCATCATATAAGAAAATCTGCCAAAACTTTTTCCAGCATGAGTAGCACCTAAATTTGGACCGAGATAGTATTTATATTTATTATTAATATAATCGTCCTCAGAATCATATTTGACAATCACATTAACATCTACGGAATCAGGTATACTATTAAAATCATAGTTGTCTAAGCCTAATTCTTTTATATCTTTATCATATAATTTTATACTCTCATTATTTTTAACTGCATCTACATACTTTGCTAATAAGAACTGCTTTAGTTCCTCATCAATAATATTATTAGTAACAGAAGTCTCTATCTTTGAGTTTTTAGGATTCTCATAATCTGTAGGGGCACCTATACCAAAATCATTATCTAGCATCTCTAATAATGGTATTTCTCTATCGACACCATATTTTTCGATAAAAGTTTGCTTATATCTTGAAAATGGAGTATCTGCCTCATAATACGTCATTGAAAACGACAACAGCATACTCAGCAATTGATTTAAATCTTTTATTATTTTTTTATTTAACTTCTTTTCTATTAGATTTAGTTTCGTATCAACTTGCAGTACATGTTTAGTTTTTGCCAACTTAACCATTTTCTTATACAATTCCATGTAAACTTCTTCACCTTCACCTAAAGGTGTACTAGTATATTTCTCAATATAATTTTGTACATCTATTAATTCAGAAATTAATTCATCAATATTACATTTTTTCAATTCCTTTAATAAATAATCAAGTTGATCCATTACTGTTAAAGGGGGACGAAGATTAGAAATTAAAAACTCATTTTCAATTAATTGTTTCAGAAAATGTTCAATTCTATCTTGAGTGGTATTTTGAAATTTTTCCATTAAGGTACGTGTTAACGTTTTATAGGATATAAAGTTACTAGCTAATTTATACGTTAGTTCAAACGGCGAGGTCACTCTGACACTAATCTCACTAACCTTCTTTTCGTTCTCTTTTAAAGTAGAATGCAATAAGAATGCACGTTCTCCCTTAAAATATATACTATCGTTAATTTTAAAACGTAATTTTTCAAACTGAGTATTTTCTATGCGGTTCACAATCTTCATCAACCATTCTAAATCGGGTCTAGCAAATTTTTTATAATTATTGTGGCCATGCTTAATGGAAGTATTATCTTTTGTATATTCACCAAAGTCTATTCCTGCAAACAGACCAAACGGCGTAGGTCTCGTGCACATTCTTATTAAATATTTATAAACTGCTCTAAGAAAATAATCATACTTCTTAATATTTTTGCCATCACAAAAATCATTCAGTTTATTATATAAACTTTTACTTGCAACCAATATACTTTCCCTAAAGACAGGATTATTACAAATCTCTAACAAATGAGTATTAAGTTCCTGATCAGAAAGTTGTTTATCAAACAATTTAGAGTAATTCTCCATAGACAGTGTTGATGTCCTAATCATAAACGTATCAATATCTTTGTAAATCAATTTACTCATAAAACAAATCCTCCAATCAGTACTTCACACTTCATAAAATGAATTACAAATTTAATAATCACTCAAAGAATGAAAGTACATCTTTTAACTTCTTTTATCTTATTGCACTAGCTAGCAAACAATTATATACATTGCCTTGAATAGTTTTGAAATACAAGAATTGGTTAAAGCATATTTTACTGAAACTACTATTGGATAAAATATATATTATAAAATTACCGCCAGCATTGAAGCTGGCGATAAATAAATCATGATGTTTATGACTAAATAAATTCAGAAGATTAACATCGAACGCAAGAATTACATGATGCACAGGATTGTGTAAAGCACATTAAAACACCTGTAATACAACCTGGAGTACAGAGAGACTTACTAGTAATATTTGGTTGTACTGAGTTATCCTGTTTTTTAACAACAATGTCTAAGTCAAAGTCATCGTACTTAGCCATTTTTAATGCCTCCTTTCTATTTATACTATATATTTGATTAACTACTGTTATTGAGAGTAAATTTCTTTCTCCTCTCAATTCGAGTAGTTAAATCCTAAAAATATTCTTTTCATGTAATATATAAAAAGAAATTCTAATGTTTTTCTAAGGTTTTTGTCTAAATTACTCATATTTTCATTATTTTTTAATTTATTTGACATGATATGGAAATATTAATTGTTTATATCGGTAGATAACGAAATTGTAGCTCATACACTAATAATTAAAATTAAAACTCCTTGCAATTGAATTCGAGAGGAGATTCGAATCAAATTACAAGGAGACTTTAATCAAAATCGAACTAATATAATTTATTTTTTTATATTCGATAAATATATCTTATTATTTATAACTACTGCGACTTTTTTATCCTGATCTATACCATTAACGCTATACACCCAACCAAAATTTAGGTAAACTCTTTTCTCATCATTATCATTAGGAATAACTTCAATCTTTCTTAGATCATTTTTTGTTAGAATCTCGCCATCATCATTAATAGTAATACTTTTTGAGACTTTTCCGACTGGTTTATTTAAATCGCTTAAGGCTACCTCTGTTTCACTTATTTCATATGTTTTGCCTTCGTAGCTGATTTCTTTGAAATTTTCCATATTTAATTCATACTTAGGTAATTCTTTTTCAATAAGCATATTGTGTGTAGCTGTTTCTTTTATATCTCTTAAAATCGAACAGCCAGTTATGAGTACGAGAGCAATCAGCAAAAAACATAATATTAACTTTTTCATCTGATTTTATCCAACCTCTTTTCATCCAAATCGTTGATTACTCATACGACTGCTTCCCCTCCCAACGATTGAACCAAAACACACTAATTATGGTTACAATTAGAAATATAACAATCGCTGGGAGTAACCCTTTTATTAGCTCTTGAATGTAAAGTTCTGACATTTGCAAACCAAAATTATCCCTTATCTCTGGCATTTTTAACATAGGTAGTTGGGATAGTCGAACAGGCCAAGCCCAAGGAACAAATGGCCAAATCTTATCTCCTAAAACCGTTGCTCCAATAATAGCTGAAATAAGAAAGCCGATTCCCCCAATAGCAATTGATGTCCCCATTCCAATGGCAAAACTCGTGAACAAATGTAAGGTAATTAATATTAATGACCCTATTAACGTCAATAAAACCCCTTGCATAAATAATTCATATTGTATTTTTTCAACGTGTAAAATGTATTTCATTCCTAAAAGGATTAAAATAGTTGAGATAACCAAATCAACTATTATGAAAAAAGTAGTTAAGGAAAGTTTTCCGAGGTAAAGTTTTTTTCTTGAAACTGAGCTAACTAATAAATTATAAAAACCTCCTGCCCTTTCTTCTTGGAATGAAAAAAGACCAGTAATTAAAGAGATGAGAAAAGGTAAAAATATGGATAGCACTTCAAAATATCCATTATAAATGTTTATTTGCCATAATGAATCATGATTGTAACTAGAAAAATACCATAGCATAAAGACTGGATAAACAATCGGTATAGTAAACACAATTATCCGAATCGATGTCCTTTTTGTTTTTATCCATTCAGAGGAGAGAACTTTAAAAAATGACATTTCAGTTCACCTCTTTTTTCGAAAACCAAAAGGCGGTTACATATGATAAACATATAAAAAGACAAACAGAAACAATAATCCCTGTTGGAATTACTGAAGGATCTAATAATGAGTTCCCATTTTCCAACGGTACCCCATTCGGATGAACACCAACAATCGGAGCCATTAACCTCATTCCCCAACTCCACGGATTATACACCCAGTATGATTCTGAAGCCATAACAACACCACTTACAATCCCCGTCACACTAACAATAATCGAGAGCACCATTCCAAATTGCTCTGCTAAAAACAATGTGATTGGTATATAAATCAATGAGGTCAACCAAATTGTAAAGCTAGCTGTTATCACAACAAAAACGGAGGTTATAATATCCGGGAGTATTATTTTGAATAGTAATAGTATAATGAGTAGTACTAATGTAGACAGTAACAGATAAAAAGCTATGACAATAACTTTACCCAACCAGAAACGCATCATACTAATATCATGGCAACGAATAGCTTTATCATTTCCCGACTTTTTTTCCCTCGTAATCGAGAGTGAAGAAAGTAACGCTGTCCCCAACGGCATAAATAATAATGGCCACCAATTGAATACAGTGTATACATAATAATCAACTGAACTAGTTATCGGAAACGTAATTGCTGCATAAATAACAAAGAACAGAGGTGCAATGTAAATAAGCTTTTTTGAAACAGTTCGTTTATATTTTATTTGTTCCGATTTTATAATATTTAACATAGCTCAAACCACCCTTCATCAACTACTGACTATTTCTATGAAGAATCTTTCTAAATCTTTATTTTGATCTATTTCACCTTGGAATTTCAGTTGCCCATTATGAAGAATGCCTATATCGTCAGCTAATTGTTTCACTTCGAATAATATGTGACTAGATAAAATAACTGTTATCCCTTGCGATGGAAAAGATCTTATAATTTTTCGTAAATCTTTAATTCCTAAAGGATCAAGTCCATTGGTCGGTTCATCGAGAATTAATAGCTTTGGTTTATTTAGTAATGCAATCGCAATTCCTAACCTCTGCTTCATTCCAAAGGAAAACTGAGATACTCTTTTTTTTCCTAAATTATCTAAACCAACAATGTCTAACACTTCTTTAATTCTTGATTCTGATAAATGTAGTAGTTTTGTGTGGACGAGTAAATTCTCATGTGCTGTTAAATTTCCATATAGAGCTGGTGTTTCAATAAGAGCTCCGATTTCCCTTAAGTGACTTCTATTCCATGCATGACCATTAATCATGATTTCTCCGTTTGTAGGACGCAAAAGCCCTGTTAACATTTTTAAAATTGTTGATTTCCCTGCACCATTTGGCCCAAGTAGTCCATAAATTGTATTTTTCCTAACTTTTAATGAAACGTTATTAACCGCTAGTTGTTTTCCAAATCTTTTACTTATATTATTTGTTTCTAAGTAGTATTCTCTCATTTCTATGCTCCTTTCCTAGTTAAGAAGATTTTTAACTTTTTCATGCGAGATGATATCTGGCTTATTGACGTGGAACATTTCCCTAGTTTTCTCAACGTCAAGACATCCCTTATTTACCTTCCTTCTCACTCCAATGTCATCGTAACGTTTCAATATAAAGTTTTTATAATGTTTTCCTGAAC
>NZ_JAACYS010000094.1 GCF_009996845.1 Pallidibacillus pasinlerensis
CTTTATGTCCCATAAATATCCTCCTTATCGCAAGTAATTCTTATTCATTTACAGACTATGTAAATAGTGCACAATCGGTATCATTTAAAAGCCTATTTTTGGATGAATTAATTATAAAAGTGAGCCTACTTTTATATACATAAGATGGGGGGATGCCAATGACGCTCGAATTGACGGTATGGGAATTTGTTTTAATTGCTCTAGCTACCTTTCGTCTAACAAGGCTTATCGTTTTTGATAAAATTACTGAGTTTGTAAGGAAACCGTTTATAGAAGAAGTTGAGGAAATAAACGAACATGGAGAAATAGAATTTTATATAGAAACAAAAGGAAGTGGTTTAAGAAAATGGATTGGAGAATTACTCAGTTGTCATTGGTGTACAGGTATGTGGGTAAGCATTTTTTTAATTCTTTTTTATCTTTATTTTCCGTTTTATGCACAGATCGCTATTTTGATTTTAGCCGTAGCAGCAGTGGCCGCAATTATAGAATTAATAATTGGGTTGTTAATGGACAAATAATCTGTAACGGAAAAACTTTTTAATACGTAAACTAATAAAAAAAGCGAGGAAGAGGGGATAAACTTGCGGAGAACAAGAACAAGGGAAGCGACACTACAATTACGTCAATCAAGAAAAGAAATTGGGAGACGGCGAAGTAGATGTGGCTGTGGTAGAAGAAGGAGAATGCAAGCTCAACAAGAGCGGGAAGAGCAACAAAATCAGGAGTAATAATGTATAATATAAAGTTTTAAAAGTCTAGACTAACCTTCGTTAATCTAATATGCAGTTTAGATATTAGATTAGCAAAGGTTTAGTCTTTTTTTATACATTTATTGTAAAATCGGATATCTTACATAGAAATCAGATTTAAGAGTAAAATAATAAGTAAATAATGAGATTTATTTTGTGAGGGAAAAATATGAAAAAAAATTTAAGTAGGTATTCCATCCTCTTTTTTTGTTTAATTTTTATTTTATCCGCCTGTAGTTCGAATCAAGCATCAGAAGGTTCTATTACCGCTCTATTTACTGAAGTAAATCCTGCACCACTTTCCGTAGAAGACTCTGAAAGTAGAGTAGAAATGGCTCAGAAAATACGAGAAATTATTTTAACATTTGATGATTTGTACGACTCTGCCATTGTTCTTGGAAAAGAGGATTGTTTAGTAGCGATTAAAGTACGGCATACGAAACGTTTTCGTATGAAAAAAATTGAAAAGGAATTAAAAGAAACTTTAGAAAAGGAATTTCCAAATGAAAATTTTACGGTATCTAGTGACTATAAAATTTTCTTAGAAGCGGTTCGTTTAAAGGATAAGGTAAAAGAGGAAAATTGGCCAGTAGATAAAAGAGAGGAACAATTACAAAAAATTATTAAATTAAGTAGAGAACAAACGTAAGGGAGGAGTGTTTTATGTCGCAGAAAGAAAAAACACCAGAACAAAAGGAATATGATCAGTTACAAAAAAAACATGAGACGAAACGTCCGATTTTAAGAAATTGTGTCGTTGCTTTTTTCGTTGGTGGCACAATATGTTTGATTGGACAAGCAATTTCCTTTTTATACATATACTTTTTTAATTTTACAGAACAAACGGCTGGGAACCCAACAGTAGCGACTATGATTTTTATTTCTATGTTGTTAACAGGTTTTGGTGTTTATGATCGAATTGGACAATTTGCAGGAGCGGGTAGTGCTGTACCTATTACCGGATTTGGAAATGCAGTAATCTCTTCTGCCATTGAACATCGGACAGAAGGATTTGTATTGGGTGTAGGCGGAAATATGTTTAAGATGGCGGGGTCAGTAATCTTATTCGGTGTTTTTTCCGCATTTGTCGTTGCGATTATTAAAACGTTAATTACGCAATGGTTTTTAGGAGGTTTTTAATATGTTAAAAGGAGAACAGAGTTGGGTCTTTCCGAGGCGGCCAGTCATTGTAGCTACCGGAGTTACGGGTGGACCTTTTGAAGGGAACGGAAAGTTAGCAGAAGACTTCGATTTGTTACACGATGATTTGTGGATGGGCGAAGATTCATATGAAAAAGCCCACCGTTTACTTATTGATGAAGCTATTGAAATTGCTTTAAAAAAAGCAAAACTGCAAAAGGAAAATATCGAATTTTTAATTGCCGGTGATTTAATTAACCAAATTACACCAACGACATTTGCGGCTCGCAACGTTGGAATTCCGTATTTCGGAATTAGTGGTGCATGTTCAAGCTCAATGGAAGGATTAGCACTTGCTGCATTTATTGTTAATTATCAAGGAGCAAAACATGTTCTCACGGGTTCAGGAAGTCATAACGCAGCGGCAGAACGACAATTCCGCTATCCAACTGAATATGGGGGACAAAAACCACCTACGGCTCAATGGACAGCAACCGCAGCTGGTTTTGCCATCGTTACAGAACAAAATGAACAAAATCAAAATGAACCGAAAGTAACAATGGCTACTATCGGAAAAGTTATTGATATGGGAATGACGGATCCTTTTAATATGGGGGGGGCAATGGCACCTGCTGCCGTCGACACAATTCTTGCCCATTTTAAAGATACTGGTCGAACTCATGAAGATTATGATTTAATCGTTACGGGTGATTTAGCAAAAGTTGGTCGTGCAGCTGCTTTAGATTTAATTCATGCGAAGGGGATTGATTTACCATCAGAAAAATTCCAAGATTGTGGGTTAATGATATATAAAGATGATCAAGAAGTACATTCTGGAGGTAGTGGTTCAGGTTTATCAGCAGCCGTTTTGTACGGTCATTTGCTAAAACAAATGAAATACGGCACTTACAAAAAGATATTATGTGTAGCAACAGGTTCCTTGCATTCACCATTATCAGTCCAACAAGGAGAATCGATTCCGTGTATCGCTCATGCAGTGGCGATTGAAATGGATTGAAAAAATACATAATGTTTAGGAGGGATTCGGATGTTAGCGATGTTTTTTTGGGCATTTGTTGTTGGTGGACTTATATGTGTCATTGGTCAATTGTTATTTGATGTATTTAAAATGAACCCAGGGAAAGCATTAAGCATATTAGTTGTATGTGGAGCAATATTAGATGGATTAGGATGGTACGAGCCTTTATTAGATTTTGCCGGTGCAGGAGCATCGGTTCCGATTACGAGTTTCGGAAATTCTTTAGTACATGGTGCAATGCAAGAAGCGGAAGCTCATGGTCTTATTGGGGTAATTACTGGAATGTTTGAAGTAACGAGTGCCGGTATTTCAGCTGCGATCATCTTTGCATTTATCGGCGCATTAATTTTTAAATCAAAAGGATGAGTTTGATATTAAATTATTTGTATAGAAATATGGTTTTTGTTTGACAAATTCCAGAAATACAGTATACTAGTACTAAGTGAAGGGGTGTTACTGACTCGATCAGGCACAACCTATTCAATGCAATGTAAATGTAAGCGTTTATTATTTTGGATTGGTTTTCTTCATGGATTTTTAGGAGAAGAATACTTATGCTCACAATTATAAAACCATTAAACAACAACATAGTATTAGCAAAATCTGCTGATACAAATGATGAAATAATTTTGTTTGGAAAAGGTATAGGCTTTAAAAAAAAGACTGGTGATCTTATTGATCTAAGTAGTGCCGAGAAAGTTTTTCATCCTAAAAAGAACGAAAAAAATATTCAAACTAGTAAACTATTAGAGGATATTTCTACTGAAGTACTAATAGTTACCGAGAAAATCGTCAGTTTAGGTGAAAAACAATTAAAAGGTAAATTAAATCATTCAATATTGCTTTCGTTAGCAGACCATATTCAATTTGCAATTGAAAGGGATAAAGATTTAATAGAAGATAATCCTTTACAATACGAAGTCCCTTATTTATATTCCACAGAATATAAAATTGGGAAAATGGCATTGGAAATTATTCGTGAGGATTTAGGAATTTCACTCCCAGAAATGGAGGCCTCTTTTATTGCTTTGCACTTTGTGAATGCACAAGGCGATAGTAATTCAATGGAAAATACTATGCAAAGTATTAAGTTAATTAAAAATGTCATTTATATTATTGAACAATTTTATGAAATAGAATTGGATAAAACAACAATTACCTATTCTAGATTTGTAACTCATCTACGCTACTTGATTGCACGTCAGAAGATGAATAATAATAATACAGATGATGTCCCTATGGATGATGATCAGTTTTCTGAGATAATTCGAGAGCAATATATGAGAAGTTATGCCTGTGCTCTATTAATAAAAGAAATGATAAAAAAAGAATTTCAATGGCAAGTTACTGATGATGAAATCGTCTATTTAGTCATATATATTGAAAGATTAGTCGAAGAAAATAAAAAAAGTTAATATAAACGTCTCTTTTTAGGGTGTTACTTTTTAAGGCATGACCTAAGCAGAGTCTACGCATCTATTTTGTGTGTGGACATTGCTTAGGTTTTTTTATTCTTCGAACATAAAAATAGTAGATATAGACAAAATATAATCATTAGTATGTAGTTTAATGGTGATTATGGATTGAAATAGTGATGCTATGCAATCTATCTTCTCGCGTTTTATTTAAATAAAATGAAAAAATCTATGATGATTACTAATCGTTTATATTAGGAAAAAGGAGTTAGATAATAATGGTTAGTCAACAGTTTACAATAATTGATCCACAAGGTTTACACGCACGTCCAACTTCAAAATTAGTAGGAACTGCAAGTAAATTTACTTCTAATATTAACCTTAAAGCAAAGGGAAAAGAAGTGAACTTAAAATCAATTATGGGTGTAATGGCGTTAGGAATTGGTCTTGGTGATGAATTAATCATTACAGCAGAAGGGGATGACGAACAAGCGGCTTTAGCTGCTTTGAAAGATACATTAATTAATGAAGGGTTGGCTGAATAATGGGGACTATTTTACGTGGAATTGCTGCTTCCAGCGGGATTGCGATCGCTAAAGCGTATCGTTTAGTAGAACCGGATCTATCCATTGAAAAGAAAACGGTATCAGATACAACTTCTGAAATAAAAAGACTACAAGACGCACTTACCATTTCCATAAGTGATTTAGAAGCTATACGCGATAAAACAAAACTTGAGTTAGGTGAAGATAAAGCTGAAATTTTTGATGCGCATATATTTATACTCAATGATCCTGAATTAATAAATCAAGTTGAAGATAAAATCAAATCAGAGAGTTTAAATGCTGAATATGCATTAAAAGAAGTTACCGATATGTTCATTGAAATGTTTGAGCAGATGGATAATGAATATATGAGAGAAAGAGCTGCAGATATTCGGGATGTAAGGAAGCGTGTTCTATCTCATTTGCTCGGTGTAAAAATCGTTAATCCTAGTCTGATTGAGGAAGATGCAATTTTAGTGGCAGAGGATTTAACACCTTCAGACACCGCGCAATTAAACCGTCAATATGTAAAAGCGTTTACAACGAATGTTGGAGGCCGGACATCTCACTCAGCGATTATGGCTCGTTCGATGGAAATTCCAGCGGTCGTTGGGACGAAAACAGCTACTGAAGTAATAAAAGATGGTGATTTGATTATTGTTGATGGTTTAAAAGGAGAAGTTCATGTAAATCCTTCCGAGGAAGTTGTTCAACAATATAAAAAAGAACAAATTCGTTTTGAAGAACAAAAAGCCGAATGGGCTAAATTACTACATGAAAAAACAAAATCGGTTGATGGGCACGAAGTACATCTTGTAGCTAATATTGGTACACCTCAAGATTTAGAGGGCGTCATTAATAATGGTGGCGAAGGTGTCGGCTTATTCCGAACAGAATTCCTTTATATGGGAAGAAATGAGTTGCCAACAGAAGAAGAACAATTTGAAGCTTATAAAACGGTTCTTGAAGGATTAAAAGGACAACCTGTCGTTGTGCGTACATTGGACATTGGTGGGGATAAAGAACTTCCATATTTAAACTTGCCTAAAGAAATGAATCCGTTCCTTGGCTTCCGTGCAATTCGTTTATGTCTTGAAGAACAGAGTATTTTTAGAACCCAATTACGGGCATTACTCCGTGCAAGCATATATGGAAATTTAAAAATTATGTTTCCGATGATTGCCACTTTAGATGAGTTCAGAACTGCAAAGGAAATGCTTCAAGAAGAAAGGCAAAAGCTAATTAGTGAAGGAATTCAAGTATCAGATGAGATTGAAGTAGGAATCATGGTTGAAATTCCGTCGACAGCTGTGATGGCAGATCTATTCGCGAAAGAAGTTGATTTCTTTAGTATAGGTACGAATGATTTGATCCAATATACAATGGCTGCCGACCGTATGAACGAAAAAGTTTCCTACTTATATCAACCTTATAACCCAGCGATTTTAAGATTAGTGAAAATGGTTATTGATGCTGCGCATAAAGAAGGAAAATGGGTAGGTATGTGTGGTGAAATGGCTGGCGATGAACTCGCAATACCGCTACTACTCGGTTTAGGGTTAGATGAATTTTCAATGAGTGCAACCTCAATTTTAAAAGCAAGAGCACAAATTTTACGTCTTTCAAAAAAAGAAATGGAAGATTTAGCTCAAAAAGCTCTACAAATGAGTACAACGAATGAAGTAATTGCTGCGGTAAAAGCAGTGATAGAAAAATAGCAGTCTATTATCTAACTTTGTATATGGGGTGAGTACGTGAAAAAAATCGGTGTTTTAACGAGTGGGGGAGATGCACCTGGAATGAATGCTGCTGTTAGAGCAGTCGTTCGGAAAGCCATTTACCACGGGTTAGAAGTATATGGTATTACAGGTGGTTATACAGGTTTAATCAATGGAAATATTGAAAAATTTGACTTAGGCTCAGTAGGTGACATTATTCATCGTGGTGGCACTATGCTCCTTTCGGCAAGATGTGAGGAATTTAAAACGAAAGAAGGGCAGCTAAAGGCAATTGAGCAACTAAAAAAATTTGGTATTGAAGGTTTAGTTGTTATCGGAGGAGACGGATCTTTCCAAGGCGCTAATGCACTTACGAAACATGGTTTTCCGTGTGTAGGCGTCCCTGGAACAATCGATAATGATATTCCTGGTACCCAATTTACGATTGGTTTTGATACTGCATTAAATACTGTAATTGATGCTATTGATAAAATTAGAGATACTGCACAGTCCCATGAACGTACATTTATTATTGAAGTTATGGGACGTAATGCTGGGGATATTGCACTTTGGTCAGGTCTTGCAGGTGGTGCTGAATCCATTTTAATACCTGAAGATGACTATGACATAAATGAGATTGTTGACCGTTTGAAAAATAGTTATAAACGGGGGAAAAAACATAGTATCATCGTTGTGGCCGAAGGAGTGGCAAGCGGTAGTGAAATTAGTAAGCAGCTCAAAGATTTAATTGGTGTAGATACGCGTGTTTCAATTTTAGGTCACATGCAACGGGGTGGGTCCCCAACTGTATTTGATCGTGTGTTAGCTAGTCGCCTCGGGGCTCGGGCAGTAGAACTTTTAATGGAAGGTAAAGGTGGCCGAGCTGTAGGTATTATCAATAATGAAATTGTAGATAACGAAATTGCTACGATATTAGCTGAAAAACATTCAGTAGATAAAAATCTTTTAGTATTGTCAAAAGAGCTTTCTATATGATAACTTTAAATTAGGCAGTAGATTATATTCTTAATCTCGCTAATAAACTTTTCGCAAAATTAGGAGGAATCATCATGGTTTTAGTCTCAATGAAAGAGATGTTAAACAAAGCCTATCAAGAAGGTTATGCTGTTGGTCAATTTAACATTAACAATTTAGAATGGACACAAGCTATACTTGCAGCTGCCGAAGAAGAAAAATCACCAGTTATTTTAGGTGTTTCAGAAGGTGCGGCTCGTTATATGGGTGGTTTTTCTGTTGTAACAGCGATGGTAAAAGCACTTGTTGAAGAAATGAAAATTACTGTACCAGTAGCGATACATTTAGACCATGGTTCAAGCTTTGATAAATGTAAAGCAGCGATTGATGCCGGATTCACATCTGTTATGATAGATGCTTCCAGTCAACCATTTGAAGAAAACGTTGCAATCACAAAAGAAGTTGTTGCATATGCTCATGAACGTGGTGTATCAGTTGAAGCAGAATTAGGTGTTGTTGGTGGACAAGAAGACGATGTAATCGCTGATGGTGTAATTTATGCTGATCCGAAAGAATGTGAAGAATTAGTAAAACTAACTGGTGTTGATTGCTTAGCTCCTGCATTAGGTTCTGTACATGGACCATATAAAGGTGAGCCAAAATTAGGCTTCAAAGAAATGGAAGAGATTAGTCAAACAATTAATTTACCATTAGTTTTACATGGTGGTACTGGTATCCCAACTGAACAAATCCAAAAATCCATTTCTTTAGGAACAGCGAAAATTAACGTTAATACTGAAAACCAAATTGCGTTTACGAAAAAGGTTCGTGAAGTTTTAAATACAGATAGTGAAGTATACGATCCACGTAGAATCATTGGACCTGGACGTGAAGCAATTAAAGCAACAGTAATTGAAAAGATGCGCGAATTTGGTTCTTCAGGTAAAGCATAATCATTTACTAAGGTGAAGAACATCAAATGTTGATAAATTAATTATATATCAATATAATGACTACCTCCAATAAATTTGACCTGGGAAAAAGGTTCAAAATATGGAGGTGGTCTTTTTTTTTATGGTTTAAAGTGTAAATATTTCGAAAGCGCCTATACACTTTATGAACATTTTACATATTCTAGGATTGTAAGAACGATAAGTGAGGTGAAAAATATGAGCTGGGGCTTTGGAAGCTGCGGCGGCGGTTGTAGCTACGGAGGCTATGGTGGCTATGGCTACGGTGGTGGCTATGGCGGCGGTAGTACATTCGTGTTAATCGTCGTATTATTTATCTTGTTAATTATTGTCGGAGCAAGTTTCTATGGGTAAATCATAAGGAGGGCAGGTCAACACCTGTCCTTTTCTTTTGTAAAATAAAAAAGATTGATGACCATATGAACCCAAATTAAGTTTTAGCATAGTATAAAGTAGTTTAAAAAGGAGCGTGAAATATTCGAATGGATCAAAATTTCTTTAAAGGATTAGAAAATAAAACTGGAGTTAATATGAATGATATTTTTCAATTAGCTAATTCATTGCAATATGCGAATTTAAAGGATGAAAATACTGTACGCCAAGTCGTTCAACAAGTTGCACGTATTGCTGGACGCGATGTACCTAAGGAATTAGAGGATAAGATTGTAAAAACGATTGTAAACGATGGAAGTAAGTTAGATTTTAATACGATTGCGAATATGATGAATAAGAAAAAATAACATTTCGTTGGCGGACGCTTTCCTAGGGGCTGCTCTGAGCCTCCTCGGACTCGCAAGCTCGCCTGCGGGGTCTCAAGACTCACGCTTATCCCGCTGGAGTCGCCGCCAACTTCATATAATTTATTTAAATTTGATAATGGACAACTTATACTAAAATTACAAAATTTGAAAATATTAAGATTATAGGTGATGATAAAA
>NZ_JAACYS010000095.1 GCF_009996845.1 Pallidibacillus pasinlerensis
CTTTTTTTAGAATACTCAAAAACAAATACTGGAGGATCATATGAAACAACGACTTTTTTTAGTACTTTTAATGTTTTTATGTGCCGTTACCATGTTCAGCTGTCAAGCAGCAGATACGGTAACCTTTGAAGATGAAAATCTTGAACAAGCCATTCGTGAGCAAATCGATAAAAAGAATGGTGATTTAACAAAATCGGATTTGGAAAACATTATCGCGTTAGACCTTGCCAATCAAGGTATCAAATCACTCGACGGAATTGACGTAATCGAATCTTTAGAAATTTTATCCGTTGCCGGCAATGAGATTACTGATTTCACTATTTTGAAAGAATTAGAAAATTTGGAAGAAGTCATTGTAACTGGTAATCCATTTTCGAATGATTCAGAGCAACTTACCATATTAGAAGAATTACGATCCAAAGGAATTATTGTTATCGGTCCGAAGGAAGAAGTTGTCGGAAGCCCTGATGGTCCAGCAGGATTTTTATGGAAAGTTGAAAATGGAGATACGACTGTTTATTTACAAGGAACCATTCACGTTGGTAAGGAAGGCCTTTTTCCATTAAATGAAAAGATTGAAAATGCTTATAAGGAAGCAGATGTCGTTTCCCCGGAAATTGATATCGTCAATTTTGATTTGTTTGAGATGCAATCCATTATGATGAATATGGGCACGTATCAAGATGGTACGACAATTAAAGATCATATTCCAGAAGATTTATATAAAAAATTGGAAAAGAAATTATCCGAACTAGGAATGCCACTAGCACTTATGGAAGAATACAAACCGTGGCTAATCGCTCAAACAATTGAATCTTTATTACTATTACAAGGTGATTTTATTGAAGGTGTAGATGAG
This sequence comes from Pallidibacillus pasinlerensis, assembly GCF_009996845.1. Lineage (GTDB taxonomy): Bacteria > Bacillota > Bacilli > Bacillales > Caldibacillaceae > Pallidibacillus > Pallidibacillus pasinlerensis. Next base: position 860 of record NZ_JAACYS010000095.1, read on the forward strand.
TACTTTTTAACACGTGCCCATGAAGATGGAAAAGAAGTTATTCCATTAGAAACACCCGAGGATCAGTTTGCAATTTTTGCTAATACTACTGAAGAATATCAAATCGACATGTTAGAAGCTTCGTTAGAGTTAACAGCAGAAGAATATGCCGAACAAATTAATGCAATGTTAAACATTTATATGGATGGCGACCAGGAAAAATTACTGCAATTAGCTACCGATGATAGTCGGGATGCCACTGAAAACGATATTGCTTTTATGAGAGCATTAAATGATGATCGTAATTATGGCATGGCCGAAAAAATTATGGAGTTTCTTGAAAGTGGTGAAGATAAAACGTACTTTGTCTTCGTCGGTTCACTCCATTTTATATTGGAACCTCACATTATCTCAATATTAGAAGAAAATGGATATACGGTAGAACCGTTATTGTAAGTAAAAAGAGTCTGAACTAAATTAGGTCAGACTCTTTTTTTAGTTTACTATTTTATTAGTTAATTACACGTCTAACGTGACCTTTAAACTTGCCTGCCCAATAACCGCTAGTCATATCAGCAATTGCAACACCTGTTGAACTTTGAGAACCGATGAATTTACCATTTCCTAAGTAAATACCAACGTGACCATTCTTTTTATACGTATCAAAGAATACTAAGTCCCCTGGTCGCATTTCACTAGTTGAAATCTTTGTACCTTTTGTAGATTGTACAGATGTTGATCTGCCAATTGAAATACCAGCTTGTTGGAATACCCAACTTACAAATCCAGAACAGTCAAAACGTCCTCTTGCTGGATCTGCATCACCAAAGCTGTATACGGAATTACCAATAAAACGATTACCGACAGATGTTACGATACTAATTGCATCACCGTTTACTGGAGCTGAATCAGAACCTGAAGACTTCACACTATTATTACTTGAGCTTGTTACTTGTGCAACCGCACGGCTAGCTTCTGCAATAAGTTCAGCTTGACGTGCTCTTTCTTTTTCAATTAATAACTGTTGCTCTTCATTAGAAAGTTGTTCTTTTAAAGCCATCGCTTGTGCTTTTTGTTCTTCAGTATAAGCTTTCATTCCTTCAATTTCTACTTTTAAATCATTTAAAGAAGCTAGTTTTTCCTCAGCAGAAGTTTCTTTTTCTTGTAAATCTTTCTTCGCTTCTTCTTGTTGTCGAATTAAATCTTGATCTGCTTTAGTAATTGTCGCAATCGCATTTGCACGTCCAATAAAGTCTTCAAAATTAGATGCACCTAATAATACATCTAAATAATCTACTAAACTATTACCTGCTTGTATGGAACGAAGACGATTTTTAATTAGTTCATCGCGAACTTCCATTTCCGCAACAAGAACTTCAATTTCTTCTTTTAATTTATTAATTTCTTCTTGCGTACTTTTTATATCATTTTCAGTTTTAATCATTGTTTGTTCGTTTTCTTTAATTGCTTCTTCCAATTGTTGTATACGTTTATCTACTTCAGATTGTTTCTGTTGATTATCTTTTATCTTTTGTTCTATTTGAGTCGATGTATTTGCATATGTAGGTACACTAGGGATTACTGTAGTTCCTATAATGATAGTTGCACCTAATATAGTAATAGCCTTTTTCATGAAAAAATCCACCTTTTATATTACTTTTGAGACAATACTATTGTATACATTACAGATTGCAGTTCAACAACAATAATATTACAAAAATATTTCAACATACCATATGAATTCTAAATATATTGATATTAATTCAAAATATAATAATCATGACAATCTGTCACAAAAAAGCGTTGACAAATGACACATTGTCATCTAATATAAAATTAGTGTATGACAGGTTGTCATTTATACATAATTGGAGGATACATATGCCAAAACAGACCTTTTTTAATTTGTCTGAGGAAAAAAGACAATCTCTAATTGCGGCAGCAGAAAAGGAATTTTCAAGAGTACCATTAGTGAAAGCCTCTGTTTCCAATATTATTAAAATGGCGGGAATTCCAAGAGGAAGTTTCTATCAATACTTTGAGAATATCGAAGATCTCTATCATTATTTAGTCGATCTCGAAACACAAAAACGAAAAAAACTATTTATAAACTATTTAAAAAAACATAATGGCGATATTATTTCAGCAGCCACAGAATTGTATAAAAATTTCCTTGAAGAAATGCCCGATGAAAATGAACTTAACTTTTTTAAGTTTGCCATGTTAAATGTCACACATCGTGTTGAAACTTCTTTGACTAATTTCTTAGTAGATCAGATGGACCGAAAACAATATGATGAAATTATCAGCCTAGTTGATAAAGATTTATTAAACATTACGAACGATGACGAGATCTTCCATTGTATTAATATCGTAACATCTGTTGCCTTGCGTAATTTTATTGAAAAATTCACAAAGGAATTGTCAGACGAAGAAGCAATTAAAAACTTTACCGTTGACATGAATTTATTAAAACACGGTCTATATAAAAGCGAAGGTGAGCACGTATAAAAATAGAAAAAGGAGATATTTCTATGACTGTAACAATTTATGGAATGGCAAGTTCATCAAATCGGAAAGCTAAACAATGGTTAGAACAACAAGGAATTCCGTATGTTGAACGGAACATTTTAAAACAACCACTTACAAAAAGTGAATTACAAAATATTTTACGCTTGACGGTTGATGGAACAGATGAAATTATCTCAACCCGCTCTAAGCATTTTAAGAAATTAAATTTATCTCTCGATGATCTTTCCCTGAACGAATTGCTTACATATATTCATCAAAACCCAAGAATTTTAAAAACACCGATCATTATTGATGATAAACGGATTCAAGTTGGTTTTCGTGAAGAAGAATTAAGACAATTTATCCCGAGAGAAAAAAGAAAATACCAATGGTTAAAATGGCAGTCTGAAAAACTAGGATTTGCTGATTAACATTAAAAACCTCCCATTAAAAAACGGAATCACAATGATTTCGTTTTTATTTTTTATCTATGCTTCATTAATTATTGAGTAAACTAAAAATGTCAGAATAACAAATGTTGGGAGGGTTGCACAAGGTAATTTTAAGTGGAAATCCTAAAGATGAGCCGATGCACTATGGTGAAGTGTTTTCTATTTGGACTTACCTTTTTACAACTAAAGCTTGTGTTGCAGCATACTAAACAATGTTAAATCATGCTGTTGACAAGGAGTTAAGAAATTTACTTGAGGAATCAATTAGTAGTAGTAAAGAAGAACTAGCTGAAGTAGAGACATTATTAAAAGAAAATGGTGTCGGTCACCCCCCTACACCACCTGAACGACCAGTTGCTTCCTTGGAAGAAATCCCAGTTGGTGCAAGGTTTCTAGATAACGAAATTGCAGGCAAACTTTCTGCAGATACCGCTGCTGGACTTATAAGCTGCAGTACAATTATGGGTCAAGCGATACGGGAAGATATCGCCATGTTATCCCTCAATTCCATGGTAAAAAAGCAATATTAGGTGGAAAGGTACTTCGACCGAATAAAGAAAAAGGTTGGCTCGTTCCAACACCATTACACTTAAACAAAAAAGAAACTTAAAAAAGCTTTCCAAAAAAAATTTTTTTGGAAAGCTTTTTTAACTATATGCATTTATTTTATTATACGACGAACGTGTCCACTAAATTTGTCTTTATAATAGCCACTTGTCATATCAGCAATCCCTACACCTCTACTTTGGGAACCGATAAATTTACCGTTTCCAAGATAGATACCAACATGACCATTTTTCTTATATGTATCAAAGAACACTAGATCACCAGGGCGCATATCATTGACTGAAACTTTTGTTCCCTCTGTACTTAAGGATGATGTTGATCTTCCGATAGAATAGCCAGCTTGTTTAAATGCCCAGTTAACAAATCCAGAACAGTCAAAATAACCATTTACAGGGTCTTGAGCACCCCAAACATAAACGGAATTGCCAATATATTTCATTCCAACAGATGTAACAATAGAAATTGCATCACTTGCACTTGCAGATGGCGTAGAACTAGAATCTTTAATTTGTGTAGATTTTTTATTTGCTTTTGATGACTTAGAAGAAGAAGTCGATTCACCTGATTGTGTTGATTGCTCTTGTGATGCTTGTACTTGAGCTTGAGCTTGAGCTTGTGGTTGAGCTTGTGTTTGTGTTTGTGCTTGAGCTTGTGTTTGTGCTTGAGCTAATGCTCTTGCAAGTTCTTCTTCCATTGCTCGTCTTTCAGCTTCTTCAGCTTCACGCTTTTCTCTTAATAAATCATCTTCTTCATTTTCTAATTGCTGTTTAAGGGCTTCAGCCTGTGCCTTTTGTTCAGCGGTTGTAGCTACCATACCCTCTAATTCTACTTTTTTATCATTTAAAGATGTTAACTTGTCTTGAGCTTCTTTTTCATTTTCAGCAAGTAATTGCGCATCTTTTTTCTGTTCTTCTATTAAATTTTGGTCAGCCTCAATAATTTTTGAAACAGCATTCGTACGGCCAATTAATTCAGTGAAATTTGTCGAACGGAAAATAACTTCTAAATAAGCTTGACTACCTCCATTTTGTTGCATAAGTCGAAGGCGTTCTTTAATAAGTTCATTCCGCTCTTCCATTTTCTTTTCAATTGCCGCTTTATCAGCATTCAGCTGATCAATTTCCTCTTGTGTAACTTTAATGTCTTTTTCGGTAGCTGCGATTATTTTTTCGTTTTCTTTTATTGCATTTTCAATTAATGCAATTTGTTGCTCAACTCTAGCTTGTTCTTGACGATTTTCTTCTATTTTTAATTGAATTTCTGACGATGATCTTTCTGCTAATACTGGCGTTGCAGTTGTATATAATCCTGTTCCAAAAATTAATGTAGCTCCTAGAACAGCTATTGACTTTTTCAAGCAAAATCACACCTTTTTCCCTATCTTTTGACATTTCTAACTAACATTCTACAAATCTATTTTGTCTATTTGATTACCACAATATTACAATTATGTTTCAAATTTCCCATTCCGATTGTAACATAGTTTTTTCATCCCGAAAAAAATTTATCGCTCCAAATCATAAAAATAAAAAAGACCAATTCCTCACTAGTACTAGCGGATAGAATTGATCCTTGTTCATTTACAGAAAATTACTTTCTTAATATAACTTATTCAATTCATATTTTATTCTGTTTCTAAAATTTGTTTCATTAATTTTAATTTACCGATTGTCTCTGCTTCACGATGGGCTAACATAATTAACAAATCACCATGGGTTTCCACAGAGCCATTTGGAACTTTGAACTTTACATCGGATTTCCAAAACAATTCGCTAAATTCATTCACACGATTTTGTTGGTGAACTAAATCTGCATGCAATTGTTCTAAAGTTGGTGGCTCAATTTTCCAATCTGAAACCGAAACATCACCACTAAAAAGTTCTGCGTATTCTTTCGGTAATTGCTGAGTGTCTTTTGAGACAAATAAAAACTTTTCTGTCATCACTAACACATTTCCAATATGCCAACGAATCGTTTGATCAAAATATTTTGATTGCTTGTCAGCTAACACTTCATTTAAATCTTCTATATATGTAAGTAATGACGTTCTAGCCAAATTAAACTGTTTTAACATTTCCATAAAACATTCCTCCTTCTATTTCTTAGTCAATAGTATAGAGGAATTACCCTTCGTTTCAAAGTTTTAACGATTTAAAAGTTTAGTCCAGAAATTTAGAATTTAGAAAAAAATAAAGAGGCTGTTTTACGCAGCCTCCTTGAAAAAAAATCATTTTTTCACTATAAGATACAAAGCTTACACTAGCGCTTCTTTTTTTAGTTTTTCTAACTCCTCACCTAGGAATTTCGCCACTTCTAACATGCCAAATTTCCCACTTCTAGCCTCTGCTTCGCTATTATAGTTTGTATTCGTATTAATATCGTAAGTATAAATATTTCCGTCTTTATCTTTAATAAATTCAATTCCTGCCACTTTAATGCCGTTTGCTTGTAAAACTTGTTCATATTTTTCAAGAATCGGATCATAAAACCCTTCTTGAATTTCAAACATTGGCCGGACATTACTTTCTTCACCAACTGGACAAAATAAATCATCAATACGACAGGCATCAGCCGGGCATAATTCAAATCCGTCGGATGTATCGACACGAACAGCATACAAGAATTCCCCATTTACAAACTCACAACGAGTTATATAACTTTCTGGAGATTCAATATATTGTTGAATAAGCGTAATTCCATCCACCGGTTCTTCAAATTGATCACTTTCTACATAATCACGTAACGCTTCAACAGATGAAAATAATTGCACACCTAATCCTTTTCCGGCACGGTTATGTTTCGTTATAAATTTTTCACCTTCAAATGCCTTCGCAGCTTCAATAATTTGTTCCTTACCAACAGCAACAATCGTTTTTGGAGTTTTAACGCCATATTTCTCTAACTCTAAATATTGACGTACTTTACTAACCTCTAATTGCAAGGCACCACTACCATTAATTACTTTTCTCCCATGATGTTCTAGCCAAGCTAAAACTGCATGGGCAAGCTCAGGTGAAAAACGGTGTCCTCGCGTATGACTCGAAGCGCTCATTCGACTGTAAAAAATCCCTTCAGGTGGAGTTTGTGATAAATCAACTTTCCCTTCCCCTAAATGCCAATCTTCGTAAGGTATGTTTAATTCATCTAGTCGTTTAAACAAATGTTCTGTCCATTCATGGTTTTCATGGATTACATATACTTTCGCCATATTCCTATCCCCTTTTTATTTCGTTAATGCGCCACGTAATTCTTCCACTTTCGGCATAACTTCTTTTGCAAAACGCTCCATTTCCTCTAGTTGAGGTGAAGATTGTAATAGTAGTAAGTTTACACCCGCTTCTTCATATTCTAAAATTCGTTTTGCAATTTGTTCTGGAGTTCCAACAAGGTTCGGTCGTAATCCCCGGTTTGAAACGGAATAATCTTGCAGTTGTAATTTTTGTTCCAGTTTTGATTTTGTCGTAAAATCTTTAAATCCAGCATAACCACTCATATCTTTTACCGCCGTAATGCGCTCTAATTCAGCAAGGGCTTCTTCTTCCGTATCACGGCAAATGACGTACGCTGCCATTCCAAAGGTTTCAAGTGGCTCCTTCCCTGCTTCTTCTCGCCGTTTTTTCATATCTTCAATTTTTGCTTTCACTTCATCAACGGTACCACCATGCATCACGTATGCATCGCAATAATTGGAAATTACTTGTTTTCCTTTTTCACTTTCCCCACCGGCATACAGTTTAATTGTCGGTTTTTGTACTGGTTTCGGGAAAAGATGGGTGTTTTCAACTTCATAAAATTTCCCTTTATATGAGAACGTTTCTTCTGTCCATAATCCTTTTAATATTTCAACAAATTCAGCTGTACGATCGTATCGTTCTTCATGAGAAGTAAAGTCACCGCCATATTGTTTCGCTTCTTCTTCCCACCAACCGGATACGACATTTAACGTAAAACGACCATTACTAATATGATCAATTGTCGCTGCCCGTTTAGCTGTTACAGCTGGATTATGATAAATCGGGCGAATCGCTTGAATGATTTCAATCTTTTCAGTATCTGCAGCTAATGCAGCAGACAGTGCCCAACCTTCTAACGTACCTTTTTTAACACCTTTAATGTCATTTAAATATAATTCTAAAATTAACGTTGCTTCATAACCCCATTTTTCTGCTGATTGAATTACTTTCTTTGTGTATTCAAAGGTTGTTGGCATATTTTCATCTTCCACATTTCGTAGCCACCCCCCAAATACAGGCATCCAAAATCCATATTTCATACAAAATCCCTTCTTTCTTTTTATTAAAATAAAAAACTCTTTTCTGATAAGAAAAGAGTCTAGTATTTAACAAACTTCTCTTCTTATCTTTCAAGCTATTAGCTTGATGGATTTAGCACAGTATTCTAAAAAAACAAAGAACCTGTTGCTGAGGCTTCACTGGGCCATGTCCCTCCACCTCTCTCGATAAGAATATCAATATTCACTTGGTTGATTGCTATAATAAAATATATTTTTCGAAATGTCAATAAAATAATTCTTATTATTCCCACTTGACTTATCGGTTTTTTACGTATACAATTATTTGCAAATTTAATAATTTTCTTATCAAGAGAAGCCGAAGGAACTGGCCTGATGACGCTTCAGCAACCTCTGAATAAATTTCAGAAAGGTGCTAAATCCAGCAAGAAATTTTTTCTTGGGAGATAAGAAAGGATTTGAAATTACGTTCAATCATCCTCTTTTCTCTTAAAGAAAAGGGGATTTTT
>NZ_JAACYS010000096.1 GCF_009996845.1 Pallidibacillus pasinlerensis
AATAGTACGGAATTTTAAAAAAGTTTGTTATTTGTAATAAAAATGAAAGTAGGAACAATGAAGAGCTCTGTCTATAATTAGAGCTCTCCATTTATAAATAGTATTATCAATTTAGACCATTTAATTTTTCTAAATCTTGTTCAGTTATTAAAACATCCCGTGGTTTACTCCCCTTTGAATCCGTAATAATCCCTTTTTCTTCCATCATATCGATCATTCTTGCTGCACGATTATATCCAATACGAAATTGTCGTTGTAGGCTTGAAGTTGAAATATGCCCTTGTTCGACAGCAAATTTACAAGCATCGAAAAGTAATTCATCTTGTTCTTCAAAATCTGATTTTTTCATCAATTCTTCTTGCTCAAATAAATAATTCGGTTCACCTTGAGTACGTACATGATCGACAACTTTTTCAATTTCTTCATCGGAAATGAATGCACCTTGAATACGAATTGGCTTAGAAGTACCATTTTCGATAAAGAGCATATCCCCTTTACCTAATAATCGTTCTGCACCACTTACATCTAGAATCGTTCTCGAATCGATCTGTGATGAAACAGAAAAGGCTATTCTTGTCGGAACATTAGCTTTAATTAATCCGGTAATTACATCCACCGATGGTCGCTGTGTTGCAATTAGTAAGTGAATTCCACAAGCTCTAGCTTTTTGTGCAATACGGGCAATTGCCTCTTCTACATCGGCAGGTGCCATCATCATTAAGTCAGCTAGCTCATCGATAATAATGACGATATATGGTAAGCGATGTTTGTCATCAGCTCTTTCATTAAATTTACTAATATCTCTTACACCGAGATGGGCAAATAATTCGTAACGTCGTTCCATCTCTTCAACAGCCCATTTTAAACTTTGGGTTGCAGCTTTTACATTCGTAATAACTGGACTTATTAAATGCGGAATCCCATTATATGGAGCTAGTTCGACCATTTTTGGATCAATTAAAAGCAGTTTTACTTCATCAGGTCGTGCTTTATATAAAAGACTGACAATAAATGTATTAATACTTACACTTTTTCCTGAACCAGTTGCACCAGCAATTAAACCATGGGGCATTTTTTTCAAATCGGTCATAATCGGTTTACCTGTAATATCTAAGCCAAGTCCAACCGTTAGAGGGGATTCGGCCTCGATAAAGGCTGAGCGATCAATAATTTCTCGTAAAAATACCGGTCGTGCTTTACGATTTGGTACTTCAATTCCTATCGTATGTTTACCAGGAATCGGTGCTTCAATTCGAATGTCTCTTGCAGCCAAACTTAATTTAATGTCGTCCGTTAAGCTCGTAATTTTACTTACTTTTACTCCCATATCAGGAGACAACTCAAACCGAGTAACCGCTGGGCCGACGGAAACATTAACTACTTTTGCACCGACATTAAAACTTTTCAATGTTTGATCTAAAATTTCCCGTTGTTTTTCAATCCAATCTTCGTCTGACTGTTCAATTTGACGAATTTGCAAAAATTCACGTGATGGAAACTCATAATTTTCATAGGAAACGATTTTGTCGTTTTCTTCAATTTTTGTCGCTGCCACTTCATGGTTGGCAGAATTTTTTTGTTCGTTAACATCATTAGATTGTTGTGATTCAGTCTGTTGCTCATCGTTTATTTGTTGCGTTTCTTGTTTTGGCACTTCTTGCTTAGTTTCTGTTTGCCTTTGTAAAAAGCGATTTCTCGCTTGTATTGCTTCTTGTCTTCTCTTTAATTTTTCTCGATCAGATTTTAACATAATAACATTAAAAGGTATATGGCGTTTTGCAGTTGGTTGACGGGTTTCTTGTTCTTCAGAGTTTGTTAAGTCCTCTGCGCTCGGCTCATGATTTTCTTCACTTTGTTCGAACGATTCTACATCACTTTCGATGGATTCGTTCTTTTCGTGAATTTCATTATCTACAATTACATTTTCATCTTCTATTTCTACATCAGCAATCGCTTCATTTTCAATTACATGTGACGTTTCTTCACTTACAGACTTTGTCAATTCAATTTCAATTGCATCTGCTTCGTATTCAATTTTTTCATGAACGATTTCAGACTGTTCACTTATTTCCTCAATCAGCGAAGGCTCCTCTTCTGTCTCAGCCAACTCATTGACCGTATCACATTGATCATTTTCTATAATTTGTACCGATTCATGAACTGAGTCCTCTGTTCCATCAATGGAAGCCACTTCACTTTCACTTTGCGCTACATTTGTTGCATGTTCTACATCGTCATGAACGCTTTGATTAGATTCCTCAATTACTGGAACAATTACTTCAAATCCATCTTGTTCCTCAACCTCGCCAGTCGGATCGTGTTGATCATTTCCTGTAATTAGTGATTTACGAACATATTCTAGTGTTTCATCAATTAAAGACTCTTCAACTTCAATAAGTTCATTGTCAAATTGAGTAACGATTGTTTCTTGTTTTACATCTTCATAAACATTTTGACTGGACTCCTCAATTACCGAATTGAAATCTTCAGTTTCACCTTGAAGATTACTATCTTTTTCAAACTGATCAATCGTTTCATTCGGACCTTCAATTTCTACGAATTTTGTCGTTTCACCTTGTGAGTCTTTCTCTAAATCTAAATTGTCAATATTCTCATTTAACTTTGTATCATTAACTAATGCTAAGTCTTGGGTAATATTAACACCTAGATGGTGCCGATCATTCGTTTGTCTATCATTTTCTTTCATTTGCTGTTTTTCATCTATTTTTGATGGACTAGATTCAAAAGAGCTTAATTCAAACTCAACTACATCCGCTACTTTAGGTTCTTCCCTTTCCTTTACTCGTTTTTGAAAACCATAGATTGGTGAAGGAACTTCTGTAGGACGGAATCTACGACTGCCTATTTTCGGTTTTTCAGGCTGCTTTGATTGTTGCTTCTCTATTTTAGGCTTTTGCTGAAGCTCTTTTTTCTCAAAAACAGGCTTCCCTATTGGTTCAGTAACTCTTTTCTCTTGCTTTTCTGTATTTCTATTATGAATCTCCTTTAATTTCGGATATCGTTCATAAAGGCTATTTTGAATTTCTGAAATCGGTAATTTCTTAACAGGACGTGTTCCTTGTTTTCTATTAGAAAAAGTTTTCGGTGTTTTGACATTGGAACGATTATTTCGTGGATATTGATAAGCCACTCTCGTTTCCATTTCTATATAATCATCATTTGTTGCTTCTTGCTTTTTCTTCTTATTTTTATTGTCTTCCCATTCGATCTCTTCTTCATCTTCGTAATGGAAAAACAGTCTTTTCAACCAATCCATCATATCACTCTTTCTTAAATACATTCCCCTTAATTTTACTATAAAAAAGGGAATAAAAACATAGATTTATAAGTATACCATATCTTCGACGTGCTTTAATTGGTGTATCTGGAGCTAAACTTAAAAGGGCAATATCGGGATCGGAAAAAATAAACGCAAACATATTTTAATCTATAAAAATATCAAATCGGTTACAATAACATTATAATTTCATATAAAAAAGACTACTCGGATGTCCCCATCTTAGAGTAGTCTTTTATTTATATATTAAAATTCAAATTTAGCCCCAACTTCATAAGAATCTTCAAGGACTAGAATCCCCTTTTTCTCTGGTGCATTAGGTAAGCCTAGTTCTCGGGCTGAACAAATCATACCTGCACTTGGAACACCACGCAATTCAGATGGTTGAATAACGAGTCCATCAGGCATCACCGCACCAATTCTTGCAACAACAACCTTTTGACCAGCATCAACATTCGGTGCACCACATACGATTTGTAATTTTTCCGTACCTACATCAACTTTACACACACTTAATTTATCTGCATTTGGATGTTTTTCTTTTTCTTCAACATACCCAACGACAAATTTTGGTGCGAAATCTGCTTCTAGTTTTTCTTCAAAGCCATGTCCACCTAATAAATCATTAATTTTCTTTAAAAATACAGGATCGATATCAAGAGCTGCACGCTCACCTTGTTGTACATCGAAATATTTTGTCGCATTAAATAAGTTGTATCCGTAAGTTTCATTGGACTCTTCATTATAAATGCGAACTAAATCGCCTCTTTTTTCATAATTCATTTTATCGTAATCAACAGGTTTTAAATTAATTAATAGCGTATCGCCAATTCCTTCTTTATTATAAAATACTATCATTTCTCATTAATCCTTCCTTTTTGGTCTGTTATTTGCCATGATAAAAATTGGCATCAATTTGCCATCCTCATAATAAAATGATAACGATGTAATTGGAATTCGTCCATTCGTGTAAAAACTCATCGTCATTTGAGCTAACACATCGTAGCCGGTGTCATTTTTTATATCGGCCAAAATTAATACATCTTGATGCGGAATAGAAATAACGAGTTTACCTTCAACTTTCTCTTCCATTTCTTTTAAAAATGTTTCATTTAAAATCCGACTCGCATCATAGCCATCATTCGTGTTAAGGAAATAAAAATCATTACCGGCTACTGTATCTTTTTTCAAAGGTGTTGGTAGAGAACGCAAATTAAACTTTGCAATTTCACGAATTCGATTGGCGTCCCAACCTTCTTTTTCTAACATTTCCTCATCAATAATACGATATGTATTTCCTAAGTCAACCGCATAAAATATTCTCGTTTCAGCCGTATGATCATCATAAACAAGTTTGATACCATCTTTTTTAACGGTTTCGTGGGAAGTTGAGCGCATAACCGGAAAAATATCCTTTTCCTTTCCTATAAGCGTAACTTCTGTTGTCATCGCTTTTAAGCCTTCATTCACAAAGAAAACTATATCATCAATGGCAGCTTCTTTTTTCTCTTTCCATTTGGAAATAACGACGGGGATTGCAATTATAATCCCTTTCTTATTTTCGATATTTTCTATTCGCAATTCACTCGTATCACGATTAAATATAAACTTTCTACTTGGGTCTTGCAATCGTTCTTCTAAAATTTTTCTCATTTGTTGGACAGTCATCTTCATCGATTGTCCCTCCTTTCGACCCAAATTTCTAATTTAGAAAAATAATCTTACTGTACATCTAACTTATCTAAAAAGTTTTCAACTTCTTCCTTTGTTTTCCGGTCTTTACTTACAAAACGGCCTAATTCTTTTCCATCTTGAAACGCAACAAAACTTGGAATACCGAATATATCAAGCTCTTGGCATAGTTCAATAAATTCATCACGATCAACAGAAACAAATGTAAATTTATCTTTATACTTTTCTTCAATTTCCGGTAAAAACGGATCTAAAAAGCGACAGTCACCACACCAATCTGCCGTAAATAAAAACACATGAGTGCCGTTATTTTTCAATTGTTGAAACTCCTCAAGGGATTGCAAGTTTTTCATTTAAAAATCCTCCATTTTTTGAATATGTTTTATTGGAAAAATAGTCTATTAAGAGTTTAACAAAGCTTTTTTCATCTTTCCATCATAACGAATGACTTTCAACCTTTATTGAAAAGTCTTACTTTTTATAACTTAATCTGTTTTTGAATGATCGCATATTCAAGTTGACCTTTTAACATTTTAACAACATGGGTAAACATATCATCTCGATTAACGGTTCCATTCGTAAAAATACCAATTGCCCCTTCATGGGAACGTATATTTTCTTTCTTACAAAATTCATCCATTACAGGACCGAGTTCTTCACCTTGTCGCAGTCTTTCACTAATCACTTCCGGTAGCAATATTCGTGCTCCACCAGCAATAAGTGGGTGTTCTTCATATCCTTTTACAACAACCGCGCCCCAATTACAAAGCATAAGCCCGAATGGCGTTTCTGTCACACCGCCTTCTAGCCCTATACCGAGTGTTCGATCTGTTTCAGCGACTGCTTTTTTTGCCCGATTAATGGCTCCGGTTATTGTTTCATCATCGGAAAACGGTTGTTCACTAACACCAGAAGGTACTTTAATACCAATTATATCCATTTCTGTTCCAAATACGTTTTTTACTGCTTGAAGTTTTGCGGGATTTTTTGTACCAACAACGATTTTCATACTTTCCTCACTCTATATAATTTTAGAAAAAGCAACCAGGGAACAGTGGGCCCCGATTGCTTTTCCATTTTACTACATTTAGTTTAGCTAACTTATATCCATTTCATTACCCATTTTGCTTAATTGTTTCAACAGTTGACTTATCACAAGCTTTAACTAATTTTACTAACAATTCTTTTGCTGCAGCATAATCATCAACATGAATAATTGAATTATGGGAATGAATATAACGAGCGCAAATACCAATTACTGTACTTGGAATCCCTTCATTTGATAAATGAATTTGTCCTGCATCTGTACCGCCTTGGGAAACAAAATATTGATAAGGGATATTATTTGATTCAGCTGTATCAAGGACAAACTCACGCATTCCACGATGTGTTACCATTGTTGGATCGTAAATACGAATTAGGGCACCTTTTCCAATATGACCGAACTCATTTTTATTACCTGTCATATCACTCGCTGCACTAGCATCTAATATAAAAGCTAGATCTGGTTTAATCATATATGCTGATGTACGTGCACCGCGTAGGCCAACTTCTTCTTGTACTGTAGCACCTGAGTAAAGTGTGTTTGGTAGCGTTTGACCGTGAAGTTCTTTTAATAATTCAATGGAAAGTCCGCACCCATAACGGTTATCCCAAGCTTTTGCCATAATTTTTTTCGGATTTGCCATTACTGTAAATTCACTAACGGGTACAATTGGTTGACCAGGTCTAATGCCAATATTTTTAGCATCTTCTTTATTATCTGCACCGATATCAATTAATAAATCTTTAATTGGTGTTACTTTATCTCGACTTTCCTGACCTCTTAATAAATGTGGTGGGATAGAACTAATTACACCTTCAACAGGTCCATTATCTGTATATACGCGTACACGTTGTGCTTGTACAACTTGCGGTGACCAACCACCAATCGTTTGGAAACGGATCATGCCACTATCAGTGATTGAAGTTACCATGAATCCTACTTCGTCCATGTGGCCAGCGACCATGATTGTTGGATCGTCTTCCTTACCATGTCGTACACCAAATATACTACCTAAGCCGTCTTGTACAATTTCATCAGAGTATTTCGCTAATTGTTCTTTCATAAATTTTCGAACATCATGTTCATTTCCTGACGTTCCTGGTAATTCCGTTAACGTTTTAAATAGTTCTAATGTTTCTTGATTCATATAATCCCTCTTTCTTTAAAATATCCGAACTTTAATAAGGTTGTGCTCTGTTGTGAATTCTCTAATCAGATTGGATGATTTTTTCCTATGTATCGTACAAAACTATTGTACATAACTTTTTACTCCTTGGCTAATATGTAATATTTTTCAAAAACTTGGCGTTTTTTTCTGAATAGTATTTTTAGGGAAAAATCGATATAATTTTTGTAACAGGAGGCGATGAACTTGAAAATAAAACATTTTTTAATGGGTGCTACTTGTGGCTTTGCTGTTGGTTTTTTAGCACAAGCATTTTTGAAAAATAACCAATTTCTTTCTTCTGAAGATGTGATTAAAAAAGTGAAGGACGCTTTGAAAACGGACGGAAGAATTTCAGGTTCATGGATTATGACAAAACCTGAAACATTGGAAAGAAATATGATTACATATCATGTTTACCGAGGTGGAATTACAAAGTTAACAGATACCGAGCAAATTAATATGGAATTTTTAGCAGACGCAAAAACAGGCACGATTTTAGAAGTGGAGAAAATTTAATTAATCTTGGTGGCTGACTGTGTAAATTTTTATTTTCACAGTCTTTTTCATTGTTTATGAAGATAGAAAATTCAGCAAAATTGTTGTACTATATTTTTGAAAGGGGGAATATTATTGGTACCATATAAAAAGCGTGAAAAATCGCAGCTGCACAAAACTCTAGAACTATTAGATGCACGAATGGAGTTGCCAGACGATAAGAAACGATATTACCATGCTTTGAAAAAAGGGTATGAAGGAGAGAGAATGTTTGATCGTTTTCTTGAACAATCGTTACATAATGATTGCTACGTTTTAAATGACCTATTATTACAACACAACAATACAACTTTTCAAATTGATAATCTGCTTATCTTTTCCGAACTTGTATATCCCTTTGAAGTGAAAAATTTTGACGGTGATTATTATTATGAAAATGAGCAAATTTTTAGTAAATCAGGTTTAGAACTCGTAAATCCCTTAAATCAACTTAGTAAAACCGAATCATTACTTCGCAAGTTACTACAAAGCCTTAATTTCCCACTTCCTCTATCTCCAAAAATTGTCTTTATAAATCCCGAATTCACCCTTTACCAAGCTCCCTTAGATAAGCCATTCCTTTTCCATTCGCAACTTCACCGCTTCTTTAAACAGTTAAACGAACAACCCTCTCACTTAACCGAAAAACATAAATGGCTAGCAAATAAACTAATCTCTCTTCACATAAGTGACTATCCTGTTCAACAATTGCCTAAATATCGCTATGACGAATTACGAAAAGGAATCATATGCGAGAATTGCAGCTCATTCGCTCTTGAAATAGTTGGCCAAAAATGCGTTTGTAGAGAATGTAAGCATGTTGAAGTTGTTCGTGATGCGATCTTACGGAGTGTATGGGAGTACAAGTTACTGTTTCCGGACCGGGTGATTACAACTGCGAACATTCATGAATGGTGTCAGATTATCGAATCAAGAAGACGAATCAAAAGAGTGTTAGATGAGAATTTTGAAATTGTTGGTAGTAATCGATGGATTTCTTACAAATAGATGATATTGTAAATAGAAGAAGGCTATTTAATTCTTGAGTGGTGTGCTCGTGGACATTTTCAGGCCCTTGCGCTAGTCAATTGTCCACGAGTGCTCTTATCGATGGCATTTCTTTGCTCTGGCACTTGCCTTTTGTCTTCGAAACCTCTTCTCGATGACATTTTCATGCTCTTGCACTTGCCTTTTGTCTTCGAAACCTCTTCTCGATGACATTTCTTTGTTCTGGCACCAGCATTTTGTCTTCGAGACGCATTCTCGATGACATTTCTTTGTTCTGGCACCGGCATTTTGTCAACGAGACGCATTCTCGA
>NZ_JAACYS010000097.1 GCF_009996845.1 Pallidibacillus pasinlerensis
CATCCCAAGCTATTACATTGCTTAAACACAAACAAGAAAAAACCTTATTCAGTATCGAATAAGGTAGAAAAAACTTCTATATAGTTATTCAATTATATTCAGAGACTGGTGCTGGACTTGACGAAATTTATTTACAACATCCACCCCACCAGCAACCGAAATCACACTGCCTGTAATCATATCCGAATCTTCATCACATAAAAAGGCAATCACTCGAGCGATATCCTCTCCACTACCTGGTCGACCAATTGGTGTGTTTGGATCTTGCATTTTACGTGCCTCTTGAATATTTAACTCTTTCATTTCACCGACAATATCACCTGGTGAAATCATATTAACCGTAATCCCATGTTCTGCCTCTTCTAAAGCAACCGTTTTCGTAAGTGAAACAAGTCCTACCTTAGCAGCCCCATAAGCAGAGCGATAAACCCACCCTGGTGCATGTTCTGCTTCATGGAAACCGTATGTAATAATGCGACCAAATTTTTGTTTCCGCATCACAGGTATCGTTAATTTTAAGAAATGATAGACCGCACTTAAGTTTCCTTCAACCATTTCATACCACTCGTCATCTGTATAATCGACAAGTTTTTTTCGCTCAGCGATATACGGACCTGCATTATTAATTAAATAATCGATACGTCCAAACCTTTCCATCGCTTGGGTGAAAATATATTTAATATCTTCTTTTTTTGTCACATCACCTTGAACAAACTGAATGCGGTCGCCATACTCTTTCCATTCTTCTTTCAGCTCATTTATCCGAGCCAAGTCGCTTCGAAAATTCACTGTAACCGAGCAACCCTTTTTCAGAAGCTCCTCGGTCACCATTTTACCAAGACCCTTCGACCCTGCAGTGATTACTGCATGCCTCACATCTCTCACCCACTCTCTTTTGGATTCCAATTAACGATTTAATAATGTTAAAAATTCCATCCGAGAATCTGAACGTTCTGCATATACTCCTCTTACGGCAGTCGTTGTAGTTTTCGCATCCGACTTCTTAATGCCACGTCCACACATACACATATGTTTTGCTTCAACGACAACCATTGTGCCTTGAGGTTCTAAAATTTCTTCTACCGCATCCGCAATTTGATTTGTTAAGTTTTCTTGCACTTGGAAACGTTTCGCATACCCATCTACCATTCTAGCAATCTTAGAAAGTCCAGTAATTTTTTCATTCGGAATATAACCAACATGGGCTACACCAAAAAATGGCGCAAAATGATGTTCACAAATGGAATAAAATTCAATATCTTTTACAAGGACTAATTCCCGATGTTGCACATCGAAAACCTTTTTCAAATGCTCTTTCGGATCTTCTTGATATCCTTCTGTATACTCAAGAAAAGCTTTCAATACTCGTTGTGGAGTTTCAAGTAAGCCATCACGGTTCGGATCATCACCACATAATTCAATTAAATGACGAAGAGCCTCGACTATTTTTTCAGCTTGTTCTACTTTATTTGAATCTCCATTGAATATATGAGGAAATTTTTCAAATACCTTAGATTCTAACTCTAATAAAGACATACGGCATAAACCTCTCTTCATTAAATTTATTAAAAAGTTTACTATATTTATCATGTTCGGTCTAGGATTATAGGGAATCATCCCTTATAGTTTCCTGTTTCATAAACTTAATCATAACAGTTTTTTTACTTTGAATCACCCAATTTAATATAGGTACTTTTTTCTAAATATTTTAATTGACTAGATATTAAAATATTAATTGATTGAATTTTCTAAAAAAACAAATAAACGGAGGGTCAATATGGGAGTAAGTGTAACGGTAAAAAAAGAGTTACAAAAGACGTTGGACCAAATACTAGACAATACAGTAAATCGGCTTGGTGGAGTACCTGGTGTTGTCGCAATGGTCACCGACCGCAATGGGAATATTTATGAAGGTGCTGCAGGAGTAAGAGATTTAAATACAAAAACCCCAATGTCCCTTGATACAGTGTTTGCTCTATTTTCAACAACAAAAGCCATTACTGGTGCTGTATTAATGAAATTAGTAGAAGAAGGAAAGGTAGACCTTCATCATCCTGCGAAAGAATACGTACCTGAAATTGCAGACATTATGGTGCTCGAAGGATTTGACGATAATGGAAATCCAATATTAAGAAAACCGAAAACCGATATTACCGTTAACATGTTAATGTTACATACCGCTGGATTCGGATACGAGTTTTTCAGTGAAGATGAACAAAAGTACCGTGATTATGCCAAAGTTCCACCTACTCTCGCAAGTTCAAAGGAAACCCTAAAAAGTGTATTGTTGTTTGAACCTGGTAGACGTTGGAACTATGGAATTAACATTGATTGGATTGGCCAAATTATCGAAGCAGTTACTGGTAAACGTCTAGGCGAAGTTATGGCTAAAACGATATTTAAGCCTCTTGGAATAAAAGATATCGCTTTTACATTGACACCTTTCATGTTAGAAAGACGAGCGACAATTCATACACGCAGTGAAGATGGAACTCTAACACCTAACCCAGATATCATCGTTCCACAACCTCCACCAAACAACACCTAATTCTTGTTTACAACTTTCTTCATTTTGTTTAAAATTATTACCGAACATTTCAATTGTGCCTTCATCAGGATGAACTAAATTTAACATTGATTTTAATGTCGTACTTTTCCCCGCACCATTTTTTCCAATTAACCCCATAATTCTTCTTGGAATAAATTGTTTTTATTCCTTAAATAACGTAAGTTTACAGCAATATTATTTTTCATATTTTCCATACATTTCATACCTCCTGTAATAATCATACCTTTGATTTATCCATGTTAACACCAACCAGAGTAAACGACTTTTGTTAACTTTAGTTGCATTCGGTTTTTCCATAATATCTTGTCCATTTTATATAACCAGTTTAGCGTAAAATAAGCTAGTACATGATTGGAAAATTGGAGGATAAATACATATAACCACTGTCCTTGACAGAGAAGTTTAAGTTGTTATAATTACAACTGTTCTTATATACTGAGATTAAATTCGTGAACGCGAGATAACTAAAATAAATAATTTATAACAACGTTTGGAAAACAATAAAAATAAAAAAAGGCAGATGAAAAATTACGATATGAATAAATTTAAAAAAGATTACATTATAACAATGGATGATATTGTACGCGAAGGTCATGAAATTCTTCATCGACCTGTTAAAGAAGTTGAATTACCGCTTTCAGAAGAAGACAAAGAAACATTAATGTGTATGATGACGTTCTTGAAAAATAGTCAAGACCCGGTGCTTTCGAAAAAATACAAATTACGAGGTGGCGTAGGTTTATCTGCAAACCAAATCGGATTAGATAAACGTATGTTTGTTACGTATTTTACCGACGATAAAGATAAGCTACATGAATATTACGTTATAAATCCGAAAATTATTAGTCACTCTGTTACAATGGTATACTTACCACCTGCAGAAGGGTGTTTATCAGTAGATCGTGAAGTGCAAGGATTTACCCCTCGCTATGAACGAATTAAAGTGAAATTTTATAATTTAGATGGCGAAGAAGTCATTCTTAAATTAAAAGGCTATGCAGCCATCGTATTCCAACATGAATATGACCATTTAGAAGGCATTATGTTCTACGATCGAATTAATAAAGAAAATCCATTCCAAGTACCGGAAAATTGTCGTAGCTTATACTAAAATTGGTTCTTCATAAAAAATGAGCTGTTTTCTTAGCAGCTCATTTTTCTTTAAACGGATTTTCAGATTCATCTATCATTGCTGCACTCACCATTGGCGATACAAACATGATGATGGCTTGAATACTTCCATTAATACCGTTAACCTTTGTTAATTTATCCTGAGGAACAATTTGCGGTAAAATGGCACCGACCGCTGGCATTTGAACACCTGCTCCAAAGGCTTAGTATGTTGAAGTATGTATGTGTGGTTCATATTAAGAGGACTAATAAATAAGCATTCGTAATTCTGTCATCCTCTTCGACAACTTTTTGGAAATGGTTATTAATTTGTTCTTTTATCACACGTTCAACTCCCAATTTCAGAAAATTAGCTTATATATAAATATGCTTTGCGATTACTTTCATTCATTCGTTGTCAAAATGTTGAACGTTGTTGTAGTCAATGACATTTTACAATTTGCAAAAAAAGCTTAGAAGGGAAAATATTAATTTTAATCATTATATAAGAGCCACCTTTAATATTAGTGGCTCTTATGTTTTACTTTCTTATTTGCATTTTTTACGTCTATTTCATTTTAGATAAATTCTTTAACTCTTCTTTAAAATCGATAAAGTATTGAATCGATTCCGGATTTGACAAAGATCCTTCGTTTACAGCTTTGTCTACCGGAACACCCATTAATATTTTCTTAATAGGGACCTCTAATTTTTTACCATTTAATGTTTTTGGTAAATCTTTTACGGCATATATTTCATTCGGTACATGACGTGGGGAACAATTAGTCCGAATAACTTGACTAATTTGTTTTTTTAACTCATCCGTTAGTTCTACGCCTTCATTTAATACGACAAAAAGTGGCATAAAAGATTTATCTGAACTTATCGGAATATCAACAATTAAGCTATCAACTACTTCTGAAATCGCATCGACGGCACTATAAATTTCACTTGTCCCCATCCGAATACCACCTCGATTAATTGTAGCATCGGAACGGCCATAAATAATTGAAGTACCTTTTTGGGTGATTTTAATAAAGTCACCATGGCGCCATATGCCTGGGAACATATCAAAATAACTATCTTTATAGCGTTCATTGTTTGGATCATTCCAGAAGTAGATTGGCATTGATGGCATTGGTTTCGTAATGACTAGTTCACCTATATCATCTATTAGTTCTTCTCCTACATCATTAAAAGCTTTAACCGAAGCCCCTAAACACCGTGCTTGTAATTCCCCTGAATACACTGGTAGTATAGGGCTTCCCCCAATAAATGCAGTACACATATCGGTCCCACCACTGACGGATGTTAACCATAAATCCTCTTTAACTTGTTCATATATCCAATCGAAGCCATTTGCAGGTAATGGGGAACCTGTTGAACCAATATTTTTCAAATATGTTAAATCTACTTCTTTCTTAGGTTTAAAGCCTGCTTTCATACAGGAAAGTATATAAGCTGCACTTGTACCGAAGATCGTCATTTTCGTTGATTCTGCAAACTTCCATAATGTGGAATGATCCGGATATGTCGGGTTTCCATCATAAATGACGATCGTCGCACCTAACAATAATCCACCTACAGCTAAGTTCCACATCATCCAACCTGTCGTTGTATACCAGAAAAAGCGGTCATCCTTTTTTAAATCGAGATGAAGGGATAAACATTTAATATGTTCTAAAACAATGCCTCCTTGACTTTGAACAATTCCTTTCGGTTTACCTGTCGTTCCAGAAGAATATAAAATCCAAAGTGGATGATTAAATGAAAATTGTTTAAATTTCAATTCTGCCCCAATATTTTCTAAAACGACTTGGTCAAATGGAACAGCATCGTCTAAATCTTTAATGTTCGGTTCCTTATCAAGGTTCGATATAATAATAGTTTTCTGTAATGACGGCAATTCTGTTTGGATTTCTTTTACATTCTCTAATCGATTATAATTTTTCCCACCGTATTGGTAACCATCAATCGCAAACATTACTTTTGGTTCAATTTGTTTAAATCGATCAATGACACTTTGGATACCAAACTCTGGTGCACAACTGGACCAAACAGCTCCAATACTGGCACAGGCTAAAAATGCCATTACAGTCTCGGGAATATTCGATGCATAGGCAACTACCCGGTCTCCTGGCTTTATCCCAATTGATTTTAAATATTGGGCAATTGCAGCCGTCTTCTTCTTTAATTCTTCCCACGAAACTTCTCCTTGTGGTCGATTTTCTGATTTAAAAATAATTGCAGGTCTTTCAGAAGTTTCATTGCGGAAAACGTGTTGCGCATAGTTAATGGTTGCATTCGGGAACCATTTTACATTCGGCATTTCTGTTCCTTCTATTACAACGTCGCCCATAGACCCTTTAATTTGGAAATATTCCCAAATCGCTGACCAAAAACCTTCTATGTCTGTTACAGACCATGACCATAATTCGTCATATTGATTGAATTTGAGTCCTTTCTTTTCCGAAAGCCAATTCATAAACTTGTGTAGATTACTATTTTCCTTGAAATCCTTTGAAGGTTCCCAAAGTATTTTTCCCTCTTGTTTTTCCGTTTTCAAATTTTCTCCCCCTTCCCGTTTAAAAAATATGCTGTTAATTTGATTTATAATTTTATAGAATAGTTAATTATTAATTAGATGAAACATTTTCAATGACTGCTGCGATTCCTTGTCCGCCACCAATGCATAGTGTAGCTAGGCCATATTTTAAGTTTTTATTTTTTAACTCTACTGCTAGAGAATACGTAACTCTTGTACCACTCGCACCAAGTGGATGACCAAGCGCAATCGCTCCTCCATTTACATTTAATTTTTCTTTATCAATACCAAGCTCTTTCACACAAGCAAGGGTTTGTGCAGCAAAAGCTTCATTAATTTCAATTAAATCCATATCAGTTAATGTTAAATTAGCTTTTGCTAGTGCCTTTTGACTTGCTTCAACAGGTCCAATCCCCATAATCTTCGGATCGACACCCGCAATTCCCCACGAAACAATTCTTGCTAGCGGTTTCAAATTGTTTTCTCTTACATATTGTTCAGAAGCAACAACAACCGCAGCCGCACCATCATTAATTCCGCTCGCATTTCCTGCTGTTACGGTTCCATCTTGTTTAAAAGCAGTTTTTAACTTAGCTAATTGTTCGAGACTAACACCTTCACGAATATGTTCATCTTGATCCACAACAATTTCTTTTCCCCTTTTACCTTTCGTAACTACAGGAACAATTTCTTGCGCAAAACGACCATTTTTTCTCGCCTCACCTGCTCTTTGTTGTGAAAGTAAAGCAAATTCATCTTGTTCTTCTCTTGAAATCTGGTATTTTTCGGCAAGATTTTCTGCAGTCATCCCCATTCCACAGCCAATATATTTATCTGTTAACGCACCCCAAAGCATATCTTCAATGACTGGCGGTTTGTTCGGTGAGCCGAATCGTGTTCCTTTTAATATATGAGGTGCAAGGCTCATATTTTCTACGCCACCACTTACATAAACATTTCCTTCTCCTAATAAAATATTTTGTGCAGCAGTAACAATTGATTGTAAACCAGACCCACATAAACGGTTTAATGTGATGGCACCAGATGATTCTCGTAAGCCACTTTTCAACCCGATATGGCGGGCTAAGTAAGCTGAGTTGTCACTTGTATGGATAACATTTCCAAATATAATCTCATCAATATCCTCTGCAGGAACGCCGCTTTTTTCCAACGCCCCTTTTGTTGCAATGACCCCTAGTTCAACATCAGGTATATCTTTTAGTGCACCACCATATGTACCAAATGCAGTTCTAGCACCTTCAATAATATATACTCCCATTTTCTTCGCTCCTTTCGGTATGTAACAACTCTATATTTTTAAACTCTTAATCTATAAAAATATTTTTAACGAATAACTCCCTCCTTGCACGGTTTTGTTAAGAAAAATATCACTTATCTGATAATTATGATAAATCCTTTTTGCTTCATATGTCAATTAATCCTAATCTAAAGGTTTCGCATGATTGACCGAGAATTACTTTGATTGGTTAGGCCTTTTTTGAGACAATATGGATTAAAGTGATTTGTTCAGAAAGGAGTATATATATTGCAATTTGAAAGTTTGATCGTGGAATGTGCGGAAAACTGTGGAAACGCTCCAAAAAAAGAATTACTAAGAGATTTAACAATTGCCTTTGCAAAAAATGATACGGAGTTTTGTATTAACTGTATGCGTGATGACATTGTTTGGGAATTGATCGGTCAGAACCGCTTTGAAGGAATCGGGGAATATAAAGAAGCTTTAAATGATTGGAAAAAGCACCAAGTTAAACATTTAATCATTCATAACATCATCACCCACGGCAATACCGCTTCATTGAACGGAACAATGATATTACAAAATGAAACAAAGATTGATTTTTGTGATGTGTACAATTTCGGAGGTTTTGGTAAAAAAGCAAAAATAAAGAAAATCACTTCTTATGTAATCAAAACCATTTAATTTTTGGATATGAACGATAAGAATACATTTGCTTCAGATCGTTCATATCCTTAACGGTCATTTATCCAGACCACGAGTAATCGTTTTACTTTTCTTAGCACTTTCACCTGCAACAAGAACAGCAGAATATAAAACAAATGCGATTCCTAAAACTTGCCACCCCATTAATTGATCGCCTAAAAATAAGACCCCAGATATAACCGCTACAATCGGTTCGATTGTTGCTAAAATCGATGCTTTACTAGCTTCTAAATATTTTAAGCCTGTTGTATATAAAACATAAGCAGCAAAGGTAGCAACAAGCGCTAATAATAATGACCAAATCCATACATCAGCAAAACGAAACAAATTCGCCTTTTTCGGTAAATCACTCGTTAATAACATAAAAATACTCGTATATAAAAAAGTGTAGGTTGTAATTGTTAACGCCGAATACCGTTTCGTTAATGGCTTACTAAATATGCTATAAAGGGCGTAGCAAAAGCCTGACAAAATTCCGATTAATACAACAGTTAAAGAGATACTAATTTCATTGAACGGAAATAATCCGACTACAAAGGCACAACCGGTTATCGCAAAAACAAGCGCCAAACCTTTTCGTTTCGTTAATGGTTCTTTAAAAAAGATTCTCGCTAAAATTGCAACGAATAAGGGGCCTGTGTATAAAAGCGTGACCGCAATCGATAAATTCGAACGGGAAAAAGCTTCAAAATAAAAATAATTAAATAAAGCCATACTTAAAACAGCTATGAGGAGTAAATTTATCAATTTTCGGTAGT
>NZ_JAACYS010000098.1 GCF_009996845.1 Pallidibacillus pasinlerensis
ATTTACGGAATATTCCAACTATATTTATGCAATGCTAGTGAAATTAGTACGATAAATTAAGGGAGAGAACACATTGGTAACATTATACATTACTAGGCATGGAGAAACAGAGTGGAATAAAGAAGGAAGATTACAAGGTTGGAAGAATTCAAACATAACGGAACATGGTTGAAAAAATGCACAGCTTTTGGGAAAACGTTTAAAAAGTGTTGATTTTGAAGCGATTTTTTCTAGTCCAAGTGGGCGGACACAAGAAACAACGCACTTAATCCGTGGAGAAAGAGAAATTCCTGTTATTTACGATGATCATTTAAAAGAAATACATAAGGGTGAATGGGAAGGGAAAGTAAGGAAGGATATTGAAGGAAAATATCCAAATGAATTTTATGCATTTTGGAATGATCCAGTAAATTATTCACCAATTGGCGGTGAAACCTTTGAAGAGTTGCGTGTTCGCGCTGAAAAGGTGTTACAACGAATTAAAGAAGAGATTCCTTCAGGGAATGTACTGATTGTGACCCATGCGATTATGATTAAAACTTTATTTACGATATTTAAAGGAAAATCAGTAAAAAAATTATGGGACCCTCCGTTTATTCATGATACAAGTTTAACGGTTGTTGAAGTGACGGAGGATGGTTCTAAAATTGTCATTGAAGGAGATGTTTCTCATAAAGAGGCTCCGAAACTAATGGGGGAAAAGTAAAATCAGTTAGCGATAAGCACATAATAAGAAGCTGACCAAATTTCTATCGCCTAATTTGGTCAGCTTATTTATCATTATTTTGTATCAATCGTATCAATCAATTGGTCGAACACCCCTAAGTTTTCTTCATAGGATGCTGAAGCAAATGAGAATACGTAGGCTACACCATTTACAATTACTACTCGTTGATTAACTTGAAACCCTGATTCCTCTGTAATTCCTTCAGCAAATTCAATCCCGTTGGCATTTGTTTTTGTTGAAAATTCTTCATATTCAATACCGTAATTTGTAGAAGCAATTGATAAATATTCTTCAGGAGACACATTTAGTGGCAGTTGTTCTACAGCAACATTCATTACGATTGTTTGGTCTGCGTTTGTTATATCGAATGTTGGAATTAGTTGTTGCTCCATCGCAGTTGCTGAAAAAGTATTTGGATAAGAAAATATAATATCACCAACTTTAACTATATAATAATCGCCATCATCAGCTACAATAAATGAATATTCATCTATCTCAGCATAGTCATTACTTCCTTCTTCAACTGGTTCTTCATCTAAATCTTCATCTTCGGTTGTCCCTTGTTCGTCATTATCATTTAATTCATCATTATTATCTTTATCTAAATATTCTTCTAAATCATCATTGTCTCCAGTGTCATCTTTATTGCCAAAAAGTCCACCATCAGAATTTTTATCATTCTCTTCTTCAATTTTTGAATCCTCTTTTGGATTTTTTCTTGAACCGTCATCATTACTGCAACCAGCAAGTAAAAGAATACCAATAACAATACTTGACAATAAGTACTTTAATTTCATGTTCTCCCTCGCATTCTTTGGTGTGAAATTTTTTTGACCTACAGTGAGGCCTCAATTTTAAATAGTATGCAAATGTAAAATAGATGATTACATTTATAAGAAAAATTAATAAAAAGCAATCTTATGAAAATTTTAATTAAAGTTTATTTTTAATTATTCAAGAATAATATTGACCAATTCATTTTCTGTTGCTAATATAACCTTATTAATTGAATAAAAGAGTAAGCGTTGAAGTTTGTGGGTAACACTACAAATGGAGCAGCTTCTGGAGAGACTGATTTTTTTCGGCGCCGAAGGATTCACAATCTCAGGCAAAAGGACAGAAGAGTAACGATTATTGTTATTCTATTGTTTATTGAGATTGGAGAAGTCCAATCTTTTTTTGTTTTATAGAAAAATAATAAGGAGCGTTTACCATGGAAACAAAAAGGGCTGTAGTTAGTGTAGTAGGAAAAGATCAAATTGGAATAATTGCTAAGGTAACATCGATTTTAGCTTCAAATGAAGTTAATATTTTAGATATTAGCCAAACGATTTTACAAGATTTTTTTACAATGATGATGATTGTTGATGTTTCAAATATTTCAAGTTTAGAAGATTTACAGGCCCAATTAAATGAATTAGGTGAAAAGTTAGGGCTGACTATACATGTACAGTTAGAAGAAATATTTCGTGCAATGCACAGAATATAAAGATTACAATTGATAAGGGGAAATAAAATATGGACATCACTCATAGTGAAATGCTTGAAACGATTAGAATGGTACAAATGGAAAACCTCGATATTCGGACGGTAACGATGGGAATTAGTTTAAAAGATTGTGCCGATTCCAATTTTGAAAAAATGAATGAGCGTTTATATAAAAAAATTACGCACTATGCTAAACATTTAAAAGAGGTAGCTGAACAAGTAGAAAGAGAGTTTGGTATACCGATTATTAATAAACGTATTTCTGTAACACCAATTGCGGAAATTTTAGGCAATTGTTCTGTAAACGAAGCAATTGAAATTGCGAAAACATTAGACCGAGCAGCGAAGGATTTAGGAGTTGATTTTCTAGGTGGGTTTTCAGCTCTCGTGCATAAAGGTATGACAAAGGGAGATGAAACATTGATTGAAGCCATTCCTGAAGCATTAAGTGTAACAGAACGGGTATGTGCATCAGTTTCAATCGGGAATACGAAGGCTGGAATCAATATGGATGCTGTTCGGAAAATGGGACTAGTTATTAAGGAAGCAGCTGAGATGACTAAGGATAAGAATGGTTTAGCCTGTGCTAAATTAGTAGTGTTTTGCAATCCTGTTGAAGATAATCCGTTTATGGCAGGAGCCTTTCATGGAGCGGGTGAAGGGGAAGTTGTTTTAAATGTAGGGGTTAGTGGACCGGGAGTTGTGTTAAATGCATTGAAGCGACATCCTGAAGCTGATCTTGGTCAAATTTCTGAAGTGATTAAGAAAACGGTCTTCAAAATTACCCGTGCTGGTGAGTTAATTGGTCGAGTCGTTGCAGACCGTCTCGATGTTCCGTTCGGCATTATGGATTTATCCCTTGCTCCAACAAATGCAATGAATGATAGTGTGGCTGAGATACTAGAAGAAATCGGATTAGAACGAGTTGGTACTCACGGCACAATAGCAGCTCTTGCTTTAATGAATGATGCCGTCAAAAAAGGTGGAGCTATGGCTAGCTCCTATGTTGGTGGTTTAAGTGGAGCGTTTATTCCGGTTAGTGAAGATAACGGAATGATTCGTGGTGTTCAAGAAGGTGCGTTGACACTATCTAAGTTAGAAGCAATGACATGTGTTTGTTCCGTAGGTCTAGATATGATCGCTGTACCTGGCGATGTGTCTGCTTCCACTTTGTCGGGGATTATTGCTGATGAAGCAGCTATTGGCATGATTAATAAGAAAACGACTGCAGTACGAATCATTCCTGTTCCTGGAAAGAAGGCCGGTGAAATGGTTGAATTCGGTGGTTTATTAGGGCGTGCTCCTGTTATGGAAGTGAATGCGTATAGTTCGGATAGATTTATTACTCGTGGTGGACGAATCCCAGCTCCATTACAAGCGTTGAGTAATTAAGAGGTGGACTAGTACAGTAAGATTGGATTCGTCCGAAAGTAAAAAACGACTTTTCTTAAAATTACTTAAGAAAAGTCGTTTGAATTCATTTATTTTCAGATATTTTATCCAGTTTGTACATAATGATTTTGTGCTAAATTCTGTATGCTGGTCATCTGTTGTAAATCAATGTTTCCTCCGCTAACAATAATGCCACAGTGTTTTGAACGAATTTGTTGAGAGTAACTAAATAACGCAGCTATTGCAGCCGCACCGGCTCCTTCAACGAGTGTTTTATTCCGCTCTAACATATAGAGTATGCTACCTGCAATTTCGCTATCAGAAACGGTAACGATATCATCGACAAATTTTTCGATAATTGGTAATGTCTTTTGACCTGGATTTTGCACAGCAATTCCCTCAGCAATGGTAGTACCCACATTAGATTTAGTTTGTTGAATATTGTGAAAGGCTCGGAAAATTGGTGAAGCATAACTAGACTGAACTCCGATGACCTTTATTGTAGGATTTATACTTTTTGCAGCAACAGCAATACCGCTAATTAAACCGCCACCGCCCACGGGAACAATAATAGTATCCAGATCTTTTACTTCATTTAAAAATTCTAAGGCGATTGTTCCTTGTCCAGCCATTACATCATAGTCATCAAAAGGATGTATATAAATTTTTCCAGTACTTTTTTGTTCTACCAGTGAAGCTTTATAAGCTTCATCGAAATTTACCCCGGTTAAAACAACTTCTGCACCGTATGCTTTCGTTGCATTTATTTTATTTATCGGGGTGTGCTTTGGCATATAAATTGTCGCTTTTATATTTGATCTTTTAGCAGCGTAGGCAACACCTTGTGCATGGTTACCTGCGGAGGCAGTAATGACGCCTTGCCGCCGCAGATTTTCAGGTAGTTGCATCATTTTATTTAATGCACCACGAATTTTAAATGCCCCAGTTTTTTGTTGGTTTTCCATTTTAAAATAAACTTTTTTACCAACAATTCGATTCGTTGTTTCTGATGTAATCAGAGGTGTTTGATGAATCAGCGGGTACAATTTTTTATAAGCCGTTTTAACTTTTTCACTCGTTAAATAATCCCCATGTTATAAACACACGCTCCTTAATTTTTCGTTAATTGTTTTACTTCTTGCTCTTTTTCTTGCTCTGGCTTTTGGATAAATGGCATTAATGCACGAAGTTCCCGCCCAACTTTTTCAATTGGATGTTCTTTTTCACGATTATTAATCGCATTGAATTGAGGACGATTAACTTGATTTTCTAAAATCCAGTCTTTTGCAAACTTACCGGATTGAATATCAGCCAGTACTTCTTTCATTCTTTCCTTTGTTTCATTATTTATAACCCGTGGTCCTGAAACAAAGTCACCCCATTGAGCAGTGTCTGAGATGGAATATCTCATGTAGGAAAGACCACCTTCATACATTAAATCAACGATAAGTTTCATTTCGTGTAATACTTCGAAATATGCAGCTTCAGGTTGATACCCAGCTTCTGTTAACACTTCGAAACCAGTTTTTACAAGTTGAGATAGGCCACCACAAAGTACAGCTTGCTCACCGAATAAATCTGTTTCTGTTTCTTCTTTAAATGTAGTTTCTAAAACCCCTGCACGTGTAGCTCCAATTCCTTTTGCGTATGAAAGGGCTAATTCTTTTGCTTCACCAGTTACATCTTGATGGATTGCATACAATGCCGGTACTCCTGCGCCTTCAGTATATGTGCGACGAACGATATGACCAGGGCCTTTTGGAGCAACAAGGAATACATCGACATCTGCTGGTGGTCGTACTTGCCCATAATGAATGTTGAAACCGTGGGCGAAGACTAGCGCTGCGCCAGATTTCAGATTTGGTTCAATGCTTTCTTCATATACTTTTGGTTGACTCTCGTCTGGTAATAATACCATGACAACATCAGCCATACTTACAGCTTCTCTTACTGGTAAAACTGTAAAACCATCTTCTTTTGCTTTTTCAAAGGATTTCCCTTTTCTTAAACCAATTACAACGTCATAACCGCTATCGCGCAAGTTTTGCGCATGGGCATGACCTTGAGAACCATACCCGATGATAGCAATTTTCTTTCCTTGTAATAGATCTCTTTGAATGTCTTTTTCTAATAAAACTTTTACCATAATTATCTCCTCCATAATATGAATTTATTATTAAATTGAAATAGAACTAACATCAGAAATTTGTGGTTGATAGCCACGTAAAAATGCAGTTACTCCAGTGCGAGTGATTTCTTTAATGCCATAAGACTTTAATAACTCAATTAAGGCATTAATTTTTTCTGGTTTACCTGTTACTTCAACTACAAGGCTGTCCTTACTAACATCAATTATGCTAGCGCGGAAAGGTAGTATGAGACTTTGAATTTCTGCTTGGTGTTGTCTAGATGCAGATACTTTAATGAGTGCAAGTTCGCGAACAACATGGGATTTATCTGTTATGTCCTGAACTTTTATGACATCAATTTGCTTATTTAATTGTTTCGTAAGTTGTTCAACTTTTAAATGATCCGCTACATCGATTACAAAGGTCATTTTAGAAATGCCTTCTTTCTCTGATTCTCCAACAGTAATACTTTCAATATTAAATTGCCGTTTTGTTAACATACCTGTTATTCGATTTAAAACACCGCTACGATTTTGAACAGTAGCTGTTATAATTCGCCTCATGTTCTCACTCCTTTTCAACACCAATCATTTCATGTAAACCTTTGCCAGGTGCAACCATTGGATAAACACACTCTTGAGGAGCAATGCGACAATCAACAACAACTGGTCCTTTGATTGCAAAGATTTGTTCTAGTTGTTTGCGAGCATTTTTCTCATCATCAATTAATAATCCTGGGATATTGTAGCTCTCGGCTAGTTTTACAAAATCTGGATTATAGGAAAAAACTGATTCTGAATAACGTTCTTCATAGAACGTTTCTTGCCATTGACGAACCATTCCTAAAGCTTCGTTATTGAGAATGATGACTTTAATTGGAAGGTTTCTTTCTCTAATAACTGCCAATTCTTGTAGTGTCATTTGAAATCCACCATCACCTAATATGGCAACTACTGTATCATTTGGTGCTGCTAATTGGGCACCGATTGCAGCTGGTAAACCGAATCCCATTGTTCCCAGACCTCCAGAAGTAACCCAACGATTTGGTTGATTGAATTGGAAGTACTGCGCTGCCCACATTTGATGTTGCCCAACATCTGTTGTAACGATTGCATCTCCGTTTGTAATGTCGAAGATTTGCTCTACAACCCATTGTGGTGAGAGTCTTTCTTTCGGCTTTTCATACCATAGCGGTTTTTCTTTTTTGTATTGATTTAAGTGACTATTCCATTGTTGAAGATCCGGTGTTTCAACTTCATGTTTAAGTAATAGTTTTAAAACTTCTTTTGCATCGCCAACTATTGGAATCTCAGTATCTACGTTTTTACTAATTTCTGCTGGATCGATATCTATATGGGCTACTTTTGCCTTTGGAGCAAAATGTTGAAGATTTCCTGTCAATCGATCATCAAAGCGAGCACCGATATTGATTAACAAATCACATTCCGTTAAAGCCATATTTGCCGCATAAGTGCCATGCATGCCTGCCATACCAAGGAAAAGCGGATGTTCGCCAGGAAAACTACCTAAACCTAAGAGTGTGTTCGTAACTGGAATTTGATACTTTTCGACGAATTGTTTCAATTCAGTAGAAGCTTTCGCAAATAGTACACCTGCACCTGCAAGGACGACCGGTTTTTTCGCCTGTTTAATACTTTCTAGTAATTTTACTACTTGCAATGGATTTGGATAAATTGTTGGTTGATATCCTTGTAAATGAACTTTGAAATTTTTATTTAGTTTGACAGGATTTGTCAAACCTTGGGAGATATTTTTCGGAATATCAATAACTACTGGTCCTGGACGTCCTGTTGTTGCAATGTAAAAAGCTTCTTTAATGATTTTTGGTAAATCTTCTAGATTATTAACTTGATAGTTATATTTTGTGATCGGTGTTGTAATACCGATAACATCTGCTTCCTGGAATGCGTCTGTGCCAATCACCCCTTTTGCAACTTGACCGGTTAGGACAACTAAAGGTAGTGAGTCAATCATTGCATCCGCAATACCGGTCACAAGATTTGTAGCTCCAGGTCCAGATGTTGCTAATACAACACCAGGTTTTCCAGTTACTCGTGCATAACTTTCGGCTGCATGAATTGCCCCTTGTTCATGCCGAGTAAGAATATGTTGAAATGAGGCTTTTTTACGATAGAGTGCATCATAAATCGGTAAAACAGCACCACCTGGATAACCAAATACAAATTCCACATTTTGCTCTGTTAAAGCATCAATCAAAATGTCCGAACCTGTGACTTGTTGAACTTGTTTTTCCTGCTCCTTCACTACTTTTAGACTCACTTTTATAACCTCCTAGAATTTTTTAGAAAAGGAGTTATAAAAAAAGACCCCTTTCTCCCTAAAAAGCCGCAATAATAGCTAGCTGTTTGGGGAGAAAAGAGCCTCCTTTCCTCGGTACCACCCAAATTCATAGTATCCTTACGAATACTACCTCATGAAGCTATTTAGTAATAGCTTCCGTTTTGGTAACGGGTATTTATTATACCCGGGTAAACCTAATAGGAAAATCCGTTCAGCTTACCACTCAAGGATGATCTGGAAACAGTATGTATACCAGGCTTCCACCATCCCTGGATCGCTGAAATACA
This sequence comes from Pallidibacillus pasinlerensis, assembly GCF_009996845.1. GTDB lineage: Bacteria > Bacillota > Bacilli > Bacillales > Caldibacillaceae > Pallidibacillus > Pallidibacillus pasinlerensis. The sequence continues at coordinate 8,346 of NZ_JAACYS010000098.1, forward strand.
TGGACATTGTTTCCCGTTCCTCTCATTGCTTTTACAATTATAGGGTATGTTGTTCAAAAAAATACACTTGTTTAATGATTTGAAAAATTTATAATTTAAAAAGGAGTCTATTATATAAAAATGTTTTCGTCAATAGTTTTTACAAAAATTTTAA
>NZ_JAACYS010000099.1 GCF_009996845.1 Pallidibacillus pasinlerensis
TAAATCGGCATAACTTTTTTCATCCATCCACTTTCTTCTTCGTATGTATTCCTCATGAAAATAACCTAAATGTGCAATAGGCCCTCCAAAGGAAGTTAGCCCAAGTCTCGTAGAAATAACGAGTATTTCTAGCCATGTTTGAAAAATGTTTTTATTTTTATTCATAATGTCCCGCCTCATTTATTCTATTGTAAATATCTTTACCTAGCTGATTAGTTTGTCCCATTTAGACATACGCTCTGATAATAACATATTACAAACATTTAGCCAAAAAGTTTGACTGAGGTAAAACGAACGGTAAGGGAAGTTAGGGGCGCGTGGTTATTGCATTATGGTGGTGTAGGATTTTATACTTTTTAACAAACTTCATTATATTTAATGGTATGAAAGACAAATTAGTCAGAAAAATTAGAAGAGATGGCTTTCATTGTACATATGAAGGACATAAGGTTGAGGAAAAATGCGAGAAGTGTCTTTCATGGCGTTTATGAAGGACACAATTGTCGGAAAAACTGTGAGAAATGTCTTTCATCGTGTTCATGAAGGACAAATTTCTCAGATAAAAAGGAAGAACTGTCCATCATTACGTTCATGAAGGACAAAAGAGTCGGAAAAACAGTAAGAATTGTCTTTCATCGACGTTATGAAGGACAAATTTCTCAGATAAAAAGGAAGAACTGTCCATCATTACGTTCATGAAGGACACAAGAGTCAGAAAAACAGTAAGAAATGTCTTTCATCGTGTTCATGAAGGACAAATTTCTCAGATAAAAAGGAAGAACTGTCCATCATTGCGTTAATGAAGGACAAAAGAGTCGGAAAAACAGTAAGAAATGTCTTTCATCGTGTTCATGAAGGACAAATTTCTCAGATAAAAAGGAAGAACTGTCCATCATTGCGTTCATGAAGGACAAAAGAGTCGGAAAAACAGTAAGAATTGTCTTTCATCGAGGTTATGAAGGACAAATTTCTCAGATAAAAAGGAAGAACTGTCCATCATTGCGTTAATGAAGGACAAAAGAGTCGGAAAAACAGTAAGAATTGTCTTTCATCACGTTTATGAAAGACAAAATTTCCCGAAAAGCGGTATAAAATGTCCTTCATCCCAAATCTACAATTTCTCCTAGGTATTAGAAACTGTATTTTGTTATAGTAAACTCCATCGGGACTTGTAACCGTCAAGTAAAATTAAACATTTTTCCACATTTAAGGTTCAACAGTTTACCGCAATTAAGATTCAACACCTGACTCTTCAAATAAAACCTGTCTTTACTTCATTCTTATACTATCTTGATGTTCATCAAATGTTATAATTTCACTTCTATGGAGGAGGCGATCTAAGTTCGCCGTTGTTAATAATGGTGTTCAACAGATGGTAGCAAAACTTATAGTGTGGAAAATAAATTTACTACTTTTACATATACACTAGATTTATAATGCAATACTGGATATTAATAGAAATTAAAATTACTTTTTAGTATAATAAGTAAAATTTTACACACTAACACACTAAAGTGTAAAATAACAAGAATTGCTTCTTTATAATATAAAAGGAAGTGGTACGAGATGATCACGTTGCAACAGTTAAAATATGTTATTGAAGTTTCCAGGAGTCGTTCGATTAGTAAAGCAGCGAAAAAGTTGTTTATCAGTCAGCCAAGTTTATCCAATGCGATTAAAGAGTTAGAAAACGAAATTGGGATCACGATTTTTTTACGAACAAATAAAGGGATTATTTTAACAGCAGAAGGTTCGGAGTTTCTCGGTTATGCTCGGCAAGTGGTGGAACAGGCTGCACTTTTAGAAAACCGGTATTCCAATACACAACAAATGCAGCATCATTTCTCCGTATCTGCACAACATTATGCTTTTGCGGTGAGCGCGTTCGTTCGTTTGATTAAGGAATATGACCAGGAAGAATATGAATTTACGTTAAAAGAAACGAAAACGTACGAGATTATTGAAGATGTAAAAAATTTACGAAGTGAGATTGGTATTTTATATGTGAACGATTTTAATAGAAACGTAATTTTTAAATTTCTTGAGGAGGGGAATTTAACTTTTCACGAGCTTTTCCAAGCGGATCCCCATGTGTTTATAAGTTCAGATCACCCGCTTGCGAAACAAGATTTTGTTACATTGGATGATCTAACACCGTATCCGTATTTATATTATGATCAAGGAGACTATAACTCTTTTTATTTTTCAGAGGAAATTTTAAGTACACTAACGAGGCCGAAAAATATTATGGTAACCGACCGGGCCACACTCTTTAATCTACTAATCGGATTAAACGGATACACGATTTCAACAGGCGTTATTAGTCATAAATTGAATGGTAAAAATATTGTCGCAGTACCTTTACAAGTTGATGAAAAAATTACAGTTGGATATATCACACACAAAAATATGAAAAGAAGTCAATTGGCGAAAATTTATATCGAGTATTTGAAAGAATCGATAGAAGAAGAGCGGAGGCGGGTATAGCTTTTACCTATAGCCAGAGATATTTTTTAAGTGTTACTTATTAGCTGACTTGTCATGCTATACTTTCTCTTAAAAATAAGGGATGGAGGAAAGTAGCATGAATTCAGTAAATCCGATTGATCTTGTTAATCAAAGTAAATTGAAAGGCTATCATTATGTACTTATTCTTTGTATGTTTTTTATTTTGATGTTTGATGGGTATGATGTGGTTATTTATGGGGCAACGATTCCTTTGTTAAAAGCGGACTGGGGAATTAATGATATCGTGGCAGGTTCGATTGGTAGTTATACGACATTTGGTACCGTGATCGGTGCGGTTATTTTTGGATTATATGCTGATCGATTTGGAAAAAGACGGTTGATCATTTTTACGACATTTTTATTTAGTTTCTTTACGTTATTAGCTGGCTTTGCAACAGATCCTGTCTTTTTCACGATTTGTCGTGTGCTTGCTGGTTTAGGATTTGGTGGTGTCATGCCTAATATCGCTGCTTTAATTTCTGAATACGCACCGACAAAACATCGAGCTGCGATTATTTCATTTATATTTATAGGGTATTCCGTTGGTGCGATGACAGCTTCCTTTAGTGGACAATTTTTCTTAGAAAAATACGGCTGGCAGCCGGTATATTGGGTTGGTGGATTACCATTACTTTTACTACCATTTATTGCAAGTATTGTTCCAGAGTCAATTCATTCTTTAATGAAGAAAAAGGATACAAAAACTCTCGTTACTGTTTTGCGGAAAATAAATCCGGCTCTTTCTAAGGATGTACAAATCACATATATCGAGCAGAATGAGATTAAAAAGTCTTCCGTCCGGGATCTATTTAAAAATAAACTCGGCTTAAGTACGATGATGTTCTGGCTCTCTTGTTTCTGTACGTTTATACTCATGTATTCATTAAATACGTGGTTACCGACATTAATGATGAACGTAGGCTATAACCTTCAATCAAGTCTAGCATTTGTTGCAGTGCTCCAATTAGGGTCCATTGTTGGGACATTAGTATTTGGTAATATTATTCAATTACTTGGATTCAAACGTGTGCTTATTCCACTTTATTTACTATGTGCGACTTGCTTAGTGCTCATTGGCTACTCACAAAATATTTATTTCGCATACGTATTAATTGGGCTAATCGGTGCTTCATCCCTCGGTTTACAAAACATGTCCAATGCATACGTAGCCCAGTATTATTCAGCTGATGTACGAGCAGCAGCCCTTGGTAGTACGATGGCCTTTGGACGCATTGGTTCAATTGTAGCGCCAACTTATGTAGGGATTTTATTAACCTTTAATCTCCAACCGCAGTTTAACTTTTTTGCAATTGGGATTGCAGCGCTATTTGGAGCCATCGCGATGAGTTTAATTCGTGAAGAACAGGCGGATTATGCGAAAGAGAAATCAGTTGGAACGGAGGTTTATAAAACCTCATGATTTATTGTTAGTGAAAAATTTAGTGGTACAGGGGGACAGGTTCGGTGTTTCATTTTATAATTGAAACGATGGACCCGTCCCCCTGTTCCACCCATAAGGTAGTGATTTCAATGATGATGTAAAAATTCGAAGACCACGTCCAACAGATATTCCCCAGTTAAATGAATTTTTTAAAATCGTAATTACGGATACGTTTAATAAAGAAGGCATTTGGGACCTATTGGACGATCTTCAAGCCGAAATAGAAACAAAGAAGTATTTAGAAGGTGATTTAGACAGTAATGGAGAAAAACGGTATTTTTTAATCGGCTTATATGATGATCAGGTTATCGGGACTATTGAATTCGGACCTGGAAGTGACTTATAAAGAAATTAACGAACAATGCATTCGATCCATTGGTCGAAGTAGGCACAGTCCTCGTTCACCCTGAGTTTCAAGGAAAGGACGTTGCAGTATGATACAGAGGTATGATACAGAGGGACGGGTCCAGTGTTTCATTTTAAATTGCAACAAGGAACCTGTCCCCGTGTAGCAAAATAGGAGTTGAGATTTTTGACTTTAGAAAAAATAATATATGAAATTACGAAGGAATTAAGTGAGCTACCTGGTGTTGTCGGAGTCGTTTTGGGTGGATCGAGAGCGAGAGGTACCCATCACCCTACCTCTGATATTGACTTAGGAATTTATTACGATAAATCAGCAGGGTTTAATGTAAATGATATTAGCAAAGTTGCGACAAAATTTGATGACGAACATCGTGAGAATATAGTAACAAATATTGGTGAATGGGGTCCTTGGATCAACGGCGGTGGCTGGTTAATTGTACAAGGGTACCATGTTGATTTCTTATTTCGGGATATTAATAGAGTGGAACAAGTCGTTGAAGAAGGTTTGGCAGGGAATGTTTCAACCCACTACCATACAGGACATCCCCATGGATTTCTAAATGTGATGTATATGGGTGAAGTGGCCATTTGTAAAATTTTAGCTGATAAAGGTAATCGAATTGCCGAGCTAAAATCGAAAACATTACCTTATCCAAAAGCGTTAAAAGATGCGATTATTAGTTACTTTATGTTCGAAGCGAACTTTTCTTTAATGTTTGCGAGAGATAATGTAGATAAAGATGATATTTCTTATGTAACCGGTCATTGTTTCAGAACGATATCATGTCTAAATCAAGTCTTGTTTGCCATGAACGAAGAATATTGCATAAATGAGAAAAAAGCCGTTCGAATGATTGATGGATTCGCGAAAAAGCCGAAAGAATACAAGAATCGAATTGATCAAATTATTGCATTGCTTTCGCCAAATGTGGATAGTACAAACCAAGCCCTTGATATTTTAGAAGCGCTAATTTTAGAAACGCAGGCTTTAGTAAACAATTAGGTAGGGATTTGGATGTTTAATGTAAAAATTCGAAGACCACATCCTACAGATATTCCCCAATTAAATGAATTTTTTAATATCGTAATTACGGATACGTTTAATAAGGAAGGCATTGGGGACCTGTTGGACGATCTTCAAGATGAACTAGAAACGAAGAAAAAGTATTTACAAAGTGATTTAGACAGTAATGGAGAAAAACGGTACTTTTTAATTGCCTTATATGAGGAGCAAATCATTGGCACGATTGGATTCGGACTTGCGAGTGAACTCATCAAGAAATTAACGAACAATGCTTTCGATCAATTGGTCGAAGTAGGCACAGTCCTCGTTCACCCTAAATTTCAAGGCATAGGCGTCGGCAATAAATTATTGCAGGCAATTATGACTCGTTTGAAAAGTGAAGGCATTAAAGAATTTTGTTTAGATTGCGGCTACAATTGTGCGCAAAAAATCTGGAAAAAGAAATTTGGCCAACCCGATTACTACATTAAAGATTACTGGGGCATAGGTCAGGATCATATGATTTGGGGGAATAAAAATACATGATAGCAGTTTAAAGTTTTGATAAATAGAACTAAAATTGTGAAATGTCCGCTAGATTAAATCTTTTCTATTGGACAGTTTGAAAGTGGACAGTTTGAAAGGTTTTTTATCGCAAAATATCATCGAGAACCACTCCCATGGACATTTCATGTTACTTTTCATCTCGAAATGTCATCGAGACGCTCTCTCATGGACATTTCATGTTACTTTTCATCTCGAAATGTCATCGAGACGCTCTCTCATGGACATTTCATGCTACTTTTCATCTCGAAATGTCATCGAGACGCTCTCTCATGGACATTTCATTTTACTATTCATCTCGAAATGTCATCGAGACGCTCTCTCATGGACATTTCATGTTACTTTTCATCTCGAAATGTCATCGAAACGCTCTCTCATGGACATTTCATTTTACTTTTCATCTCGAAATGTCATCGAGGCGCTCTCTCATGGACATTTCATGCTACTTTTCATCTCGAAATGTCATCGAAACGCTCTCTCATGGACATTTCATGCTACTTTTCAACTCGAAATGTCATCGAGAACCAGTCTCATGGACATTTCATGCTACTTTTCAACTCGAAATGTCATCGAGACGCTCTCTCATGGACATTTCATGCTACTTTTTATCTCGAAATGTCATCGAGAACCAGTCTCATGGACATTTCATGTTACTTTTCATCTCGAAATGTCATCGAGACGCTCTCTCATGGACATTTCATGCTACTTTTCAACTCGAAATGTCATCGAGACGCTCTCTCATGGACATTTCATGTTACTTTTCATCTCGAAATGTCCTCGAGACGCTCTCTCATGGACATTTCATGCTACTTTTCATCTCGAAATGTCATCGAGACGCTCTCTCATGGACATTTCATGTTACTTTTCATCTCGAAATGTCATCGAGAACCAGTCTCATGGACATTTCATGTTACTTTTCATCTCGAAATGTCATCGAGAACCACTCCCATGGACATTTCATGCTACTTTTCATCTCGAAATGTCATCGAGAACCAGTCTCATGGACATTTCACCCTAAATTTTAACTTGATTTGTCATCGCCCCCCTGTCTCGTAGACATTTTAAACTACTTTTCTTCTTAAAATGTCATCGAAATCCCTTCTCATGAACATTTTATATTTTGAGATAAAAATGCAAGAAGAGTCGGATTTTTTATTTTACCAATATAAAAATCTAATTAAAATATGATGCTATTTTAGTTCTGGTAAATGCAGGACTAAAGCTACTTTTTAATACTATTTATTAACTGTTCAGTAAGATAAACCTTATCATATTTTTCTTTTCTAATCTCTTTGCTATCATGTCATTCTTTATTCTTCTAATAAAATTCCTAAAGTCAGGGTTTTCTTGAAAGTTTATTTACAGTTTCCCAATCTATATCTGTTTTATATATTGCTGGATAAAGGATTTCTGAAGCATCTGGATCTTCGATATCTAATTTAATTATACCGATTCCAAATGCAGAAGTGAGACGTCTTAATTCAGAATGAAACTCTTCATCGTTGAGTAATTTTGCAGTTACTAAATACCCTTCATTTGCCCAAGATGAATTTGAAACAGCTTGAAAATAAGATTCTCTTAAATTTGAAAAGGTAATTTCTTTTTTTAAATCAAATGAATATAGCCTAGTTAATTGTCCACTTAACGTAATACCTAAATCTATTACATCATTTTCCCATTCACCGATAGGAAAGTTTACTCCTACGATATCAGGATGTAACCATTGGTTATATGTTCGTTTGAACGATTTCTCGTAATAAATTATCTTACAATAAACATTAAGATATGTTTTTGCATAGTAAGTCAAAAATGGATGTAGATCTCTTTCAGTGTAAAAGGTTCTTTGTGGTACAACTATTTCCTGTTCTTCCTTTTCTATATCTGTTTTCTGTTGAAATTCTTTTAAAAAGAATTTTCTTGGCTTAGAATCTATTTTTATAAAAGGTGAATTGTGATTATCTCTAATATCCACATAGATCCTTGCGCCTAAAGTATTCCACGGTGTTTTTCCTTTTGTACCAACTAAATAGTCATAATTCTTTTCTTTTGCATATTCCCAAATTTCATCTATTGTCATTGGTTTTTCCGTTTATTTCAAAATTTTAATAGCTAATTCAATAAAGTCTATCATTACTCAATGTTATCCTCCTTAATTAACATACTATTTATTTAAATAGTAGCATTTTCAATGAATTTATAGAAATAAGATTTATCGCATTTGATTGTGAAATTCATTGTAAACAAATAATTT